>NZ_JAWLCK010000176.1:0-4391 GCF_041687175.1 Lutispora sp. | reverse complement strand
CATCCCCTTACTTGCTATCAAATAAACCTCACTATATTCCATATTATACCATAATGTGAGTTTTTTTGATAGCAAAGCCCTAGAAGACTTTTCTTCTAGGGCCTCACGCCAATAAGTTGACAGGTTGACAGACTGGCACCCAACCTAGTAGTTGTAATGGGCGGAGGTCTTGCCGTCTTCGCCTATTGCTTTTGTGATGCTGCCCATTTCATCCTGTAGGTAATACAGCCTGTCCGGTTCTCCTTCAAGGTTTGTACCTGTTGTATCCGGTATCCAGCCGTTATTGGGGTTTTCCAGTTCCCACTGGTCTACGCTTATTGTGTCTATTCCCCTGGTATATCTCTATACCTGGTAGTGGTCTCCGTACATCAAGAGTACATTATCAAATAAACCTCACTATATTCCATATTATACCATATTGTGAGTTTTTTCGATAGCAAAGCCCTAGAAGACTTTTCTTCTAGGACCTCACACCAATAAGTTGACAGGTTGATTAAACTGTAACCTGATCTATGTAGCATCACTTGCTCAAATGAGAAAATGTTGAATCAGTTGACTCTCATAAGTTCAAAATATGCATTTCTATTTTCTGCAATTATTGTATTAAAATCTTTAACAAAGAACCTATATATAATACTATCCGAAATCCATTCACTTTCCTCTGTCATACTATCCTCAGTATATATTGTTACTAATATTGGAGGATTTTTCGAATCTAATCCTAGCGCTTCATATGTTGTAACAAGTTCAGCCCTTATTTCATCTGGTAAAATAACATGTTCTCCATATTGAGGATTAGATAGTTCTATGCCATCAAAAATAGCCTTTTCAGAAGAAAGTATCAGTTTCTTACCAATCAATTCTTCTAATTCTTCTTTACCCCAAGTGCTAGGGGCATCAGAAAAAAATAGTTTACTAATTTTCCATTCACCATAATAAGTCTTCATATCTTCTTCTGATGTTTCATTATCTTCTGATGATTTCATATCTTGTATCACTACTTCCTTATTATTTGAATGAAGTTGTTCTTGTTCCTCCTTATCATAATAACTTTTTGAACAGCCACATATTAATACCATAACAAGCATTATCATTAATATTTTTCTCATAATGTTACCTCCAACTTTAGCTTTGAGAGTTACGGTTCATCTCGATCATCCCTACCATATTCTCCATATAAAAAGATATCTGCTGTATCACAACTTCGTCTGTAGACCCCTAAAGAAAATTTACCGTTAGCTTTATCCCATCTCGAAAATTGGTAGAATATTTCATTCTCGTCTGTACTACCTTCAGTAATTAGCTTGAAAAAAGTGGCTTTTTCTGGAGTCAGAATGTATCCCTTATTGAATAGGATAAGTGCCAGGCACCAAACTTATCCAGTTATTGTTTCACTGCCCCACCTATCTAGGATATGTTGTACCCCACTATCTGTCATTCCTATGCTTTTGCCTATTTCACTGTATGTATAGCGCTCTTTTATCGCTGCTTGTATAAATTGTATCTTATATCCCGTAAGCTTTCTTTTTCTTGATCCTGCTTTTATTAGTCTGTAGTCCTCTGTCGATACCCCTGTCTCTATGAGTATCTCATCCAGCCTTTTTCTCTGGTTTTCTTCCTTCCTGCTTAAGCACATAACTTGATATGCTTCCTCTCCTATTGCATTTACCCTGCTGTAATTCCCGTCTTCCGGCTCATCCATATATTCCTTGTATTTTTGCATTGCACTTACTGTATGCTTATCCAGCATTTCATATATTACTCTGGTATTTACAAAGCTTCTGATGTTTTTTCTGTAGTATATATCGCTGCTCCATTTATAGTCTTCAACCAAGTTACACAGCCCTGCCCTTACAGGATTCTGATGTATATATCTCAAAAGCTTAAGCATATATCTTTCATCCTGTACCATAACTGCTTTATATCTGCCTTGATATACATGCCCGACTCTCTTATACTTGCCATTGAAATACTTACTGTATTTATTATTGATCTGGTGCATTATTTCCTGCAGCTTCTTTTCCAGTGTCTGAACAATAATATGATAGTGGTTGTCCATCAATACATAACCATAAACCTTACACCCCATAGCAGCACTACATTCTTTTATTTGTTAATGAAATACCCCTTATCTATGCTTTCTTTGAATATGTATTCTTTATTATTACCTCTTGCTATTACATGATATATTCCGCCCTTGTATTCTTCCCTCCATGGTCTGCCCATAAGAAAAAATCCTCCCGGCAATATAATATCCTTATATTACCAGAAGGACTAATTCGTGTCAATAACTGGATAACTCCGGTGCCTGGCACTTATCTAATCTACTCAATCGTAAAGTACACTTTACCAGATTTATTATTATTTTGAATCATAGGTTGAATTTTTCCCCACGAAGTATATATGTCAGAATTACTTTTTTCAAAACTCAGCAAAATGTCTCCTTCATTATATAGCTCAAACTGATTATCTGGCAAATATTTTTCAAATATTAATTTAATAGATTTTTCATTACCGGAGACTTTCGTCATTAGCCTTGCAATTGTTTGAAATCCATCAATGTTTATTTCTGCATAATATTCATTATTTTCTTTATATATCGAAATTGTGTAGAACATATTTTGGTCTGGTGGTGCATACTCAGAAAATATATAATTTCCTACCCAAGATTCTAAAGTTGCTGAATCTTTCTCAGTCCTGTCATTTTCAGAATTATCCATTGGCTTTACATTTTCACTACTTGAAGCCACTTTCAAAGGTGTATTTTCAGGTTTTGATTCTGACAACTGATTTAATGAAGTATGTGTTTTTGAGCATCCCACAAATAAACTAAAAGCAGATACGCAAATTATAATATATATGATTAACTTTTTCAAAATATTCATTTCTTTTCACCCATCTCTTAATCAATTTTACTATATCTATTTCTTGTATCTATAACTTTCTGGGCAGCTTCTCCTTTTGTTATTATACCATCCTTATTTATATCTAGTCCTGCATTTTGCTTATAAACCACACCATAGCTTAAACCTTTTGCAAGTTCTGCTTTTGAACCTTTAATTCCGAGTTTGTAATCATCATCTTTCCCTACTGCTATTGGCATAAATACAACCATATAAGCATCCTGTATATTGTGGATTTTTCCCGCATATCCTTCATAATACTTATAAACATAATCTAATTGCTCCACCGCTGACATCTTTGCCAAAGCCTCTGTAGTTGTTCCTAAACCTCTCGCTGTACTAGGCATAAACTGAATCAGGCCTGTTGCTCCAGATACTTTATTGACGCAAGAAGGATTAATACCGTTTGATTCAAAAGCCATAATTCCCATTAAATCATCTGGGTCCATTTGCAGTTTCTCACATATTTCAAGAACTTTAACCTTAAACTCAGGGGTAACATATTTTCCAGTCCATTCATAATCAAATCCATCTCTATCCGTCCCTTGAGGGCAATTGTTCCAGTTATTATCGCTATTTCCTTCTATAATTTTTCTTGTCCTGTTAGAAAGCTCATCATTTTCAAACTCAGCAGGCCATAATCCTAACGGATCCACATACTTTAGTGGATTATTGACCACATAAGGATATGGGTTCAATGTCTGTGGATCTGTCATATCTCCCGGCCATGGATCTTCCGATATGAATCTCCCTGTCTCGGGCATGTAGTATCTTGCCTGTGCATACCACAATCCTGCATACACATCATATTGATACCCTGTGTATCCAAAGGTGTTGTCAGGGCCTGGCCAATTCTGGTCAAACTTCTTGAAGGACAGCGGTCTTCCGAATTCGTCGTAGTTATAATGGGCTGAGGTTTTGCCGTCTTCACCTATTACTTTTGTGATGCTTCCCATTTCATCCTGCAGGTAGTAGAGCCTGTCTGGCTCTCCTTCAAGGTTTGTACCTGTTGTGTCCGGTATCCAGCCGTTATTGGGGTCTTCCAGTTCCCACTGGTCTACGCTTATTGTGTCTATTCCCCTGGTATATCTCTGTACCTGATAGTGGTCTCCGTACATCATGAGTACATTGTCGTAGGGTTTGGTTATATCCACTACGTACTTGATCTCCATGCTGTCCCGTTTGTACTGATGTCCCCATCCAGGATGCGGGTTGCCGTTATTGTCCTTGCCGTGTCCAATGGCTTTACCCTTTCCATGCTTGTCCTTGTCATGGCCGTAGGCATGTCCTTTTCCTTTTCCCGGTCTGTTGCCTCCTGCATTGGTTTCCAAGTCTATGTACTGGGCTACACGGTTTCCGAATCCGTCATATATATAGCTGGTGATGTCTTTGTGTTTGTTTATTACTTCTACTAAGCGGTTGGTTTCGTCATAGCTGTAGTCATTGAATATTTTGTCCCCTGCTTTTGTCTGTATCAGGTTGCCTCTG
>NZ_JAWLCK010000175.1:0-4400 GCF_041687175.1 Lutispora sp. | reverse complement strand
TAAAACAGCACTTGGTGGTTATTTTGTTGAGGAAGAAAAAGTAATCATTGATAATTCAAAAGGAAAAGCTCAAATAGTTAGAAAAGAGATAACTAAGAGGTACATCCCCCCTAGTGTTACTATGCAAATATTCTTAGCAAAGAACTACTTTCCAGATGAATTCAAGGATAGACAGGAAATTGAGCATAGTGGTGGCATCACTAATACTGAAATTGATTTATCTGATTTTACAGAGGAAGAGTTGAGAGACCTTGCAAAAATGGACAAATCAACAAATTAAAGAAATAGCAAAAAAAGCAAAAATTGAACTTGAAAAAGAAATTTATTAAGTTTTACTCTGTACACAAAAGAAAATTATTTTATTAATTGGCATCATCAAGTTTATGCTGATAAATTAGATCAGTTTGCTAAAGGTGAAATTAAAAAACTAATGATTTTTATGCCACCACAACATGGAAAAAGTGAACTATGCAGTCGAAGGCTTCCAGCTAAATTAATCGGTGATAATCCGAACAGAAGAATAGCAGTAATTAGTTATAATATCTCATTCGGAAAGAAATTCTTAAGAGAAATAAAGCGAATCATCCAATCGGAGGAATACAACTCCTTATATAAAATTAATTTAAGCAATGGCTTTGATGGATACATTAATACATCTGAAGAATTCGAAATACCACATCATGAAGGTTCAATCATAGGAACAGGGATTGGTGGAGGATTAACCGGAAGACCAGTTGATATTGGAATTATTGATGACCCTTATAAAGATGCTCAAGATGCTTGGAGTGAAACCATAAGAAAGAATGTAAAGGACTGGTACGATACAGTATTTAGGACCCGTCTTCATAATGATTCGCAACAATTAATTACATTAACAAGATGGCATCCGGAGGACCTAGCGGGATGGTTACTTGAAAATGAACCAGATGAATGGGAAGTAGTAATTGTAGATAAGTACATTATTTACTTTAGAAATATAATAAAATATTCAAATTAAGATATCTTCATTATATAATAAAGATATGAATAATTTGAATATTTTTTTTCGTATTAACTAATCTTTATGGTTGAAAGGTATTGGATAATAAAAAAAAGAGAAGACACAGTCACCAAACTTACTCTTCTCTTTGCTCCAATAAGCAATTACTATGTTATCAAATTTAAGAGTAAAAATCAATAATAGTTTAAAGGATAGTTATAATTGTTTTATAAAGCACCTTATTTTTAGTTTACTAGTTTGTCCTATTTGTAAAGCTAAAGGATTAATGGAAATTCATGCTTATTACCCTAGACATGTAGTTGCTTTAATAGGTGGGGTATTGATTGATGAAATTATTGATATTTTAAGATTAAGATGTTGTTCATGCGGCCATACTCATGCTATATTACCAGACTTCATCATTCCATATTGTACCTATAGTTATAGTTTGATTCTGGAATGTTTAAATGGGTATTATAGTAAGGTAAAGATCGAAGAACTATGTGAAAGATATAATATATCACCTCAGCTGATATATTCTTGGATTAAAAGATTTCAGGATCATAAAGCTCAATGTATTTTTTTATTTAAAGGAAAAAAAGAAGAAAATTTAAAAGTTAAGTTAATTGATATTTTAAAAAGAATATTAGGTTATATCGATCTATCAGACTTCTTAACAGAATACTTTAATGAAAATAAGTATTGTTTTATGCAAGTTATTAAATCGCCTGGATAACTTGTTTTTTATAAATAACATGACCACACAATAATTGAATGGTTTTTCAAATTCCGACAATTTATACTCTTATTAGAGGTGAAAGATATGAATGAAAAACTTTTAAAGGAGATAGCACTCCTAAAATATTCAATTATTGCTCCAGTTGTCACAAATACATATGTTGCTCCCTCGAAAATAGAACATTTTCGTAAGGAGTCAAAAAAGCAGTTTACCTTATCAGATGGTACGCTCTTTTCGTTTACCCCCGAAACCGCTAAGGGATGGTATTTAAAGTATATGCATCATGGAATTGATGCATTAATGCCTAAGGGTAGAAGTGATTGTGGTATTTCAAGATCACTTAATGATGAAGCCATCAGGAGGATTAAAGAATTAAAGAATCAGTTTCCCCATATTACTGGTACATTAATCTATCAAAAGTTAATTGAAGAGGGAACAATTAGAAAAATAGGAACATCATTATCAAGTGTATTGCGCTATATTCGTAATCATAATTTAAAAGCGAATCAATTATCAGGGATTGAAAGAAAAGCTTTCGAAATGGAATATAGTAATGATATGTGGCAGGCTGATTCAAGTCATTTTGTGGTATTAAATCAAAATGGGAAGAAATCCAAAACATATCTAATATGTTTTATCGATGATGCATCACGCTTAATTGTTGGACACGGAGTCTTCTTTAACGATAATGCGGTTAATATGCAGCTAGTATTTAAACAAGCAGTGGCTAAATATGGGGTTCCTAAAAGATTGCTAGTAGATAACGGTGGACCGTATAAAAATGAACAATTAGAATTGATTTGTGCTTCTATCGGTACGGTTTTAATCCATAGTAGGCCTTATTCACCTGAGTCCAAAGGTAAGCAAGAAAGGTTCTTTAGAACGATTAAAGATAAATGGATGAACGGTACTGATTGGAATCAATTTCAATCTTTAGATGAATTGAATGAAGTTATTGTTAGATTCATTAATGATGAATACAATAACTCTATTCATTCCGGAATTAAACAAACTCCTAAATTACGGTTTATAAAGGATATGGATCGTATTCGTTATATCCCAATTGAGGAACTAGAAAAACATTTCCTTCATCGTGAGAATCGTAGAGTTCTAAATGATGCCACTATTCCAGTTAATAAAATTACTTTCGAGGTGCCACAGAAGTATATTGGTCAAAAAGTTCAAGTAAGATATTTACCATTTGATTTGTCGAAAGCCTATTTATTCGATAATGATAATATAATTGAAATTTACCCACTTAAGAAAATTGATAATTCCAAGATAAAGAGAAAGAATACTATCGATTATAGTATGTTAAGTGAGGTGAGCTATAATGTATAAGATGTTTTATGGTTTAGAATTTAATCCGTTTGATAAATCATTGGATACCAAGTATCACTTCAAATCACAAGACTTTACCGAAGCATTATCTAGGCTAGAGTATCTAAAGTCTATTAAAGGAATAGGTTTATTTTCAGGGGGGGCTGGATCTGGTAAAACATATACAATAAGACATTTTACTTCAACACTAAATCCGAGCCTTTTTAAAGTGGTTTATATACCTTTATCAACTATTACTGTAATGGAGTTTTATCGTAATCTCTGCTTTGGTTTAGGGATAGAACCATGTTACAAGAAAACTGATATGTTTAGAAATATTCAGGAAACACTGATATCCCTTTGTAGGGATAAAAAGATTAACATGGTCATTATTTTTGACGAAGCGCAGTATTTAAGAACTGAAATTCTAAATGATCTTAAAATTCTTCTTAACTTTGACCTTGATTCAAAGAATTATGTAACTTGTATACTTATTGGACAACCAATATTAAATACGATTTTATCAAAGAATATCCACGAACCACTAAGACAGAGAATAGTCATTAACTATCACTTTACTGGTATTACTAAGGATGAAGTAAAGGACTATATTAAAACCCGTTTAAGTAATGCCGGATGCCATCAGGAAATCTTTAATCCAAGTGCGATTGAAGCAATCTATGGTTGTAGTAATGGTTCTGTAAGAAAACTCAATAACCTATTAGTAAAATGCTTAATAATTGGTACTCAGCAGAAAAAACAAGTAATTGATACTGATATTGTAATGGCGGCCCAAAATGAAATTGAAATCAACTAAATTGAGAGAGTATTTAATGAATAGTTGCCCAATTAATCAAGATGTGCGTAACCCTAAAGTATATGCGCATTTGAGAGGTGTGAGTGGTTATGATTACTTCTTCTTTGACTTCAAGGATACAATGGGTTATTGTCTGATATCTTATAATGATGAATATTTTAACACTGGACCAGTAAGTGAATATTTATGTATAAGTATTGATTCTTTAATTATTGATGAGGCTATTATTCTCTATAATTCAAAATATATTGGTAAACGGTTTAATAAAGTGAATAAAAAGATTTTAAAGAGAGCTTAATTAGCTCTCTTTAATTTAGAAAAATTGGATTAAATAAAATAAACAAAGTGGAAAAATAATTCAAAAATAATGATTAATTAATTTAGATAAAACGACATTAATAAAATGAAAACTACAAACTAGATTTGATAATTTGAAAAATTCGATTAATTATTATACAAATCGAATAATTAATTTGAAAATATGCCAAAAATGATACAGTAAATAATTTGAAAATTAACGAAGTAATTAAAGTGCTAATCTACAA
>NZ_JAWLCK010000174.1:0-4466 GCF_041687175.1 Lutispora sp. | reverse complement strand
CCAAAAATATGCTTTACCTTCTCAGCTTTATTATTCATATACAGCGCTTAACCCCCTGATAAGACTTCTTCCCTCCACAAAATCTCTCTCATCTTGCCCGAAGCATTTTAAGTCTCCCTTAAACACAATATTGCTTTTTATATTCAATAGGCTTTGGGGTCTTACCAGATTCCTGGGTATATTAAAATCTACAATTCCGCTTTGATTCAAAACATAGTATACAAATTCAGAGCAGAGAAAATGTTTATCATCGCATGTCTCAGCATTGAATAAATTATATAATAGTCCCTTGTAGTTGTATTTATAGCGTTCACTGTTAGAAATAAACTGGTTAAGTATGCTTTGAGCTTTTTCATATTGCTCCTCTGTGACTTCCACCTCTAATACTATGCAGGGCACTATCTTTTGAAGTTTATAAACTCCCTTATCTCTATACTCTCTCCTGAATGCACCAATGAAAGGATTATATATGTATTTCCTTCCGAAGCTGTACATGTTTCTTAGTTCTCTGTCCAACGCAATAGACGCATGAGTATATTCATCCTTCATAAACAGCCTTATAAGCCTTGATACTATCGTATTGGTCCTGGTGAGGACAATATAAAGATGCTTTTTATCCATGATTCATAAACTCCTTTTTATGTGATGAATCTATTATGTAATATGGAGTTTAATAATCACTGAATAATATCTTAAGATTATCTTAATATTGTTTTAATACTTTATTTCAATTTTGCATACATGCCCTTAAAATGAAAAAAGCCATATAAATGGCTTTTTATAATGCTACAAAAAACCTGATGCTGTTTCCTTCGCACTCAGCCCATATATCTCCATGATGAAGGTCCACTATGCTTTTAGCAATAGCAAGTCCAAGGCCTGAGCCTCCCATGCCTGCCGTTCTGGACTTTTCAAGCCTATAAAATCTATTGAAAAGATTTGGCAATTCCTCTGGAGGTATAGGGTCTCCCATATTTTCTATGCATACTATTGCCTTATTTTCTTGGCAACTTAACTTAATCAGTATCTTTCCAGGCTTATAGGAGTACCTAATGGCATTCATCAGAAGATTTTCAAAAACTCTAACCATCAAATCCGCATCAACAGACACAATTATCTTTTCATGGGGCATTTCCTTCACAAATTCCAAATGATTTTCTTCGCATACAGGAACCCACTCTTCCACCAATTGCTCCAGAAGCTCATTGATATTTACTTCAGCAACATTTAACTTAATGCCCTCATTGGATAACTTAGTGTATTCAAAAAGATCATCAATGAGTGTTTTCAGCTTTTCTGACTTGCCATAGGCTATGTTGACAAACTCCTCCAGTTGCCTGTGATCTTCATACTTCTTATCGCTGATCAATTTCAAATAGCCCATAATAGAAGTAAGAGGAGTTCTTAAATCGTGTGATATGTTTGTAATTAATTCATTCTTTGTTCTCTCTGCTTTTCGCTCTTCTTCTATTCTGGATTTAAGCTCTTCTGCCATATTGTTTATATTGTCGGCAAGAGAAGCCAACTCGTCTGAGCCCTTGCTTGCTACTCTGAAATCAAGATTGCCAGTAGATATGACCTGAAGTCCGGCAGCAATTTCCTCAATGTACTTCATCTTTTTCTTTGTAAGGAATTGGAATGAGATAACAAACACACCGATGTACACAGCAATTGTTATCAATATAGCACCTTCGGTCCCTGTGTTTTTATAAACAATATTTGCTTCAGGCACTCCGATACCGATAACATAAGCATTCATTTCATTTACCTTCGAAGGATAGAGACTAGCATACTCCATTGGTGCTTCTTCAATCTTTGGATCGTTTTTCACATTATTAATATTCCTAATCAGGTCATACAAATCTATCTCATTCTCTGTAGCATTGGCTGATTTGTATAACACTCTGCCATCCACATCTGTAATCATTACTTTGAAATTCCGCTCTTCAACAGCCTCATTGATCATTTCCTGAATATCATCATCGTCTAATTTAGAACGAGGCTTTTCTTCAAAGCTTTCAGCAATACCTCTTACAATCTCATCCATCTCATACCTACCTATAGTATATTCTATATAAGCTCTTCTTGTATAAATTTCCAGAACCCCATATGTTATAGTTCCAATTAATATAGAGACCAAAAGACAGACAATAAAAGTCAGAATCAATTGCATCCGGATGCTGGACTTAATCCTGTTGATAATTGCCTGATTAATAATTTTCAAAGGCTTGGATAATTGTCTCATGGGTGAAAGCAATTTTTTAATAGGCCAAAATAATAGCTTGGCTAACCAAATAATTGGTTTCATGAGCCAGACTATAGGCTTTATCAACCAACGAAAAGGTGAAAATTTAACTTTCAAATTTATACCCCACTCCCCATACAGTTTTTATATATTGAGGCTTTCTCGGATCCAGTTCAATCTTCTCTCTTATTTTTCTAATATGCACCATTACTGTATTATCCGACTCATAATAATCTTCTTTCCATACGCTTTCAAATATTCTTTGTGTGCTGAACACTATGCCCTTATTCCTGGCAAGGAGCTCAAGAATATCGAATTCCTTGGGGGTAAGCTTCACCTCTTTGCCGTCAACAATCACCTCATGGGTAGCAACATTTATGCTTATATTCCCAATTTCAATTTCATCCTTTTTTCGCTGGTTAGTTGTATTAAGCCTTGTATATCGTCTCAGCTGGGACTTGACGCGAGCCATGAGTTCCAAAGGATTGAAAGGTTTTGCTACATAATCATCAGCACCGGTGCTAAGACCTATAATCTTATCCATGTCTTGGCTCTTGGCAGACAACATGATTATAGGCATATTTCTTTCTTCCCTTATCTTCATACAGGCTTGTATTCCATCCATTTTTGGCATCATAATGTCAAGAATAATGAGATGGACTTCATTCTCTTCTAGAATCTTAATGGCTTCAAGTCCATTGTAGGCTTTTAACACATTATAACCATCATTTTTCAGATATATCTCTATCAAATCGCTGATTTCTTTTTCATCATCAACAATAAGCACAGTTTCCTTATTGATCATAAAACTATCTCACCGCCAAATTCATTGATCTATTTAATAATTCCCTTTTTATTATATAATAAATATCTTAACAAATTTTCGGCAAAATCTTAAATTTTTCTTAATTCTTTAACTGTACATCTTTTTTTCTGTACATAATAATAATCGTATAACTCTAGATCTGACACAATAAACTTAAATTGTTCTACAAACATGAAAAAATGGGAGGTGTTATAGTGAATTTAGGAGATTATCATCTTGCAGACATAAAAGATGACACAAAACTTCTAGAGCAACTAAAGAAATATGAAGCAGAAATATCTCAGGATTTTGGTGAGCCAGTAGTATTAATCGCTTATGGGAAAAATCAAGATAGTCCAAACCCGAATAGCTAAAAAATTGATGAGGATGCAGTAAAATAAGTGTCAGGAACAGGTTATTAGGCTACGCTTTTAATTTTTTTAGCCTAATAATCTTTGCACCTGGCACAACCTATTGTTACACCGTTTCAAACAGGAATGCCTGAAATTGCTTCTTATCATGCATGGGCTTTACACCTATTAGCGAGCTGCCTATCATACACCAGTACCCATATTTTAACATTTTTGTAGATAAGGAAACAGATATCATATATGGCAAGTACAAGTATACTAGCACTTATACATTTATATCTTTATGTTATAATATTGTTATTAACACCATAGTGCATATTTTTATTCCCATTTACATTGTACTATTTAGTGTAGTAAAGTAGAGTTTATCTCTCTATGGTCTACTTTCTAGTATAAAATCATAATAATTATCGGAGGTATTTTTCATGACTCAAGAGTATCTTTCATGGCTTTACGATTATTATAAGAATGTTAATCAAACTTCAATCCTTGAAAACTTCCTCGAGATTCAAATTGACGACCTTCAAGAGGGAAAAAGTATACATAAAATAAAGACTTCTCAGAAGCATAGCAATATGTATGGCACAGTACATGGAGGTACTCTTGCTTCCATTTGCGATATAGCTATGGGAACTTCCTGTATAACTCTTGGCAAACGAGTAGTAACAATTGATATGAGCATCAGCTATATAAAAAGTGCACCTAAAGAAAGTACTCTTACCGCCATTGGTAAAGTCATCAGCAGTGGAAAAACTATTATGCGGGCAGTAGGCGAGATATTTGATGAACAAGGTCAGCTCCTTGTCAAATCACAAGCTTCATATTATGTCACTGGAGATTTTCGAGTAGACGACTAATCAGCCACCGAGAACCGTCTTCGGTGGCTCTATCTATGCTAACGCTCAACATTATTCTTTATTAACTCCATAAATACTTCAGGAGTTACTATTCTTACCTTAGGATTCTGTCTTAGCTTGCTTACAACGTCTTCAACATTATGAACACCTTTGCTCCAAACATGAACATATACGAAAGTATAGGCACT
>NZ_JAWLCK010000173.1:0-4569 GCF_041687175.1 Lutispora sp. | reverse complement strand
ATTTTCAATATTTGTGCAAAAATATTTTTTCTATGTTATTTTTCTTAATTCTATGTTTCTTTACAATATTTTATCGTATATAAATTATTAGAGATTTATATAAATTTCCCCTTATGTATATTACGACCATTCTTAGCAGCACATTTTGAATTTTCGTGGCTTTTTTATCCTTCTTTCGTATTTCGACTCTATCAGCAAAAATTCTCATAGGGTATTTGTATTACCCAACCAAAAAAAATCGCTCTAAAGCGATTTAAATGCGTCATTATTTGGGGTATGAGTAGTAACGGAACAAAAAACCGGAATAAGCAATCCATAAATTGCCATAATCCCGGTTTCTGGAGGAGTATATCTTACTTGTTACTATCATACTCATTTTTTATAATATTCTCTGCCATTCTTGCTTTATCCTGAAGGTATTAAGACTCATGATATATACGTATCCGATAGCGACAAATACGGCGATCCAAGGGAACAATTGCTTCAGGGTGCCGCTTGGGATGCAATGCGTTCTCAAGTTTTAAGGACTCTTGATTGGCCTGCTGCTGCCGATGAAGCATTAAGAGTCCTTTCCGAAGAGCTTAATGCAGCATATAACAATACGGCTATGAGGTGGAACAATAATCCGGCCGTTCGTATAGAATCGTTCGCAGGGCAAGACCTGCTTGTTCTTACACCATTGGACAAGTTGGAAGAACCAAGGTCTTTGAAGGTATTAAGAAAACGGGTGCAAGCTTTGCTTCCACATATAGACCTACCGGAATTATTGCTGGAAATTAATAGATGGACAAGTTTTACTGATGCCTTTACTCATATTAGCCAGGGTAGTTCAAGAGTTAATGATTTAGACACTAGCATCTGTGCGGTGCTTATCTCTAACGCTTGCAATATTGGACTTGAACCAGTAGTGCAACCAGGTGTCCCAGCTCTGGAATATGATAGGCTTACGTGGGTAGAGCAGAATTATTTCAGGACAGAAACACTGACGCAAGCTAATGCTGCTTTGGTGGATTATCATGCAAAATTGAACCTTTCAAGAATGTGGGGCGGCGGTGAAGTGGCTTCTGCCGATGGGTTACGCTTTGTTACACCGGTTAAGACAATAAGTTCCGGTTCCAACCCCAAATACTTCGGAGCCGGCCGGGGCGTTACTTATTACAACTTTACAAGTGACCAGTTTACAGGTTTTCATGGTATTGTCATACCGGGTACGATCAGGGATTCATTGTATTTGCTGGAAGGTATATTGGAGCAGCAGACAGTATTAAAACCACGTGAGGTCATGACGGATACAGCCGGATATAGCGATATTATTTTCGGCTTGTTTGGGCTTCTTGGATACCAATTCAGCCCTCGCCTTGCTGATATTGGATCAGCAAGGTTTTGGAAATTAGACACTAACGCTGAATATGGTATTTTGAACAAATTAGCCCGGAATAAAATACGGCAGGATGTTATCTGTCGGTACTGGGATGATATGCTGCGTGTTGCTGGCTCACTGAAGCTAGGAACAGTCAACCCTACACAATTGATACAAATGCTGCAACACGGTGGAAAGCCTACTATGTTGGGACGAGCAATCGGTGAATTTGGCCGAATCTATAAGACACAATACCTTTTGACTTACCTGGATGATCCTGATTACCGCCGCAGAATCCTGACACAGTTAAACCGTGGGGAATCCCGGCATAGTTTAGCCCGTGCTGTCTTTTATGGGAAAAGAGGGGAATTACACCAATCCTATCGTGAAGGGCAGGAAGATCAACTAGGCGCACTTGGGCTTGTAGTAAATGCTATTGTTATCTGGAATACAAAATATATTGAAGTAGCTCTTGATGCCATTAAACAAGCTGGGCAACCGGCTTTCGACTCTGATATTCAACGATTGTCCCCGCTTGGATATGAACATATCAATATTATGGGCAGATATTCTTTTGTGCTTCCGGAAGAGATAGAACAGGGCGGCTTAAGATCACTTTTATCGGTCGATAAAATAGTAAATGATATAGGAGATGGAAGCTGAAGTTCGAATCTTATAGCTTCCATCCCCTATATCATTAGTATAAAATGGATTATTTGTTCCTGTTTTCTGTTCCGTTACTACTCATACCTAAAAACGGTCATATGCAATTTTTAAAATAAAATAATTCATAATGGGTTACATAAAGTCACTTACATTATATAATAATAAAATTAACCATAGAAAAATAGCGAGGTGACGGCATTGAAAAGAATATTGTTTATATCTTTGATAGCACTCTTAACATGGTCTATTACTTTTGCGTTCGGGCTTTCAGATTACAATGTGGGAGAAAAACCATTAAACAAAGCGATGATAGAGATACCTGAACTTGATTATCAAGATGTTATTACTACCCTATTGATGCCTTATATTGATGAGTCACTTAATAAATATTATTCAGAGTACTTATATGAGATTCCAGGTGTTAGTCCATCAGATGTTAAAATCGTTAGCATTAATAGACCCAACGGTGACCGTACAAGTTTATTTGTTATATCTTTATCTCTGCAACCATATTTGGGACCACATAACACCGTGGGAACCGATAATATTATATTTGAAATTAAATATGGTAAAAAACCTAAAACTATAAAGTTTGAGCATATAAAGAGTAATAAGCTACCTTCTAGTTATAATAATATAATAAAAAAGTGGCCACCAGAATAAATTGAGATACTTTAAATAACATTCTAGGCAGATAAACATCTGCCTAGAATGTTATAGTTAAATATTAAATGAGCCAGTATTTATTTTTATGGCCAGTATGCATGGTAATCCCTAATCTTAGTCTCAAAAGTATTATTACACCAATTCCAGACTGCGCTTCCAGAAGCTCCTGTACCTTGCCATACATCCAACCAGCCTAAAGTCAAATCTCCACTATTATAAGATGAATAATCTTGGTCACCTATATCCTCTACTGTAAATGTTGTCCTAGTACCACCGCCATACATTGGTACTGAACTTGTCAAAGTAATGTGGGCTCCAAAATTAAATAAAGGAATGTCAGAATCAGGTTCATCAGGGTGTACCGCAACTGCACCTTTGTACGGCATATTCCCACTTGCGCATGCTGTCCCATTGCTGCAATATGCAGTAATGGTTTGATCTTCCATATCAGCTGTCCACGATGAATTTACTGGTACAGTAATACTTAGTATAATCAATGCAGTAAGTGTAACAACTGTGAAGAAGCTGGGCTTTTTCTTTAGCATCTTTTGAACCTCCTTAATACAAATTTCCATTAGTTTTTCATTAATTCCCACTGTTGACTTGAATCTGTAACATAAAATATATCTTCATTAACTCCATATACTGATGATATATTTTCACTGGTTACTTGACTCTTAACATTAATAACTTCAATGGAACCACCCCTTTCTTTGAAATAGAAGATTCTATTATTTTCGCCTATAAAGTATATATCTTTAATGTTCGGATCATAGCAAATACGCTTAATATTTATGCCAGTATTATCAACCTGTGTCCATTGATCAGTTAACTGATTTTGCACCCATATGCCAGTATCATTGTATACTACTAAACTGCTTTCAAAAAGCTCTATCCCCAACGGTTTACTACTAATTGGAGTTACAGTGCTTGTCCATCTTAAGTTGATTCTTTTATATATGTTTTTTTCACTGCATATAAAGACTGTGCCATTGGGTTGGAATCTCACCAACCATGTATTAGATGGTACATCTATCGTATTCCATATTTTAGTATCCTTTGTTAAAATGTACAACTTATCTTTAGTTAAAAGTGCAAGATTACCATTTCTCATATCAGAGCTGATAATTGTATTCCTTGGTATATTGAATAAACTGGCCCAATTCTCTCCTTTATCAATTGTAAAGTAAACACTATCTTTTGTAATTGAATAAATAGTATTATCATGTTCATAATCCTTTGAGAAATATAACTGCTTAACAGTATGATTAAATCTCATATCTACCCAACTTTTTCCTCCATCAGTAGACATAAATAAAGCATTTTTCGATTCCTTCGTCAATGGATCTATTACAGTGCTTACTAAGACGGTATTATCTTTTTCATAATTGGGTGATACTTTGATAAAATTAGCTTTTATATTCTTATTGCTATTGAGAGCTATCTTGTTTTCGCATTTATAAATATAACCACCATTAGAAACCTTGTGTTCGGCAAGTATCAAATTTCCTGTACTTAAATCGAAGTGCAGTTTTGTAAAATATCCCTGATTATCTTCTCCGATAACAGATATTATTTCCTTACCATCGATTTTTCTTAGAGTGTAATTATAACCCTTCGCCCAAGCTTGTCCAGGTTGTAAATTAAATAATGTTTTAGATTTTATCAATGCTTGCGGGCTATCAAATGCTACAGTGCCCAAGTTCATTAACTCATCCTTATTTATCATCTCTGATGTCAGCTTTTTATGTTTTATATGTCCATTGTCTATAGTTAATTGTTTTTGCTAACTTGATTTGTCTCCCGGTTGCCCAGTGACATTGTCTCTGAACAATCGGATTTGCTCTCTTGTTTTGTCGCTTACAGTCCGTTAAAAT
>NZ_JAWLCK010000172.1:0-4732 GCF_041687175.1 Lutispora sp. | reverse complement strand
CTGGCTGCCAGAGACTCGGGGGTATCTCCTTCTTCCACCTTAACCGCTTCCTGAAGTATGATAGGGCCTGTATCTGCTCCTTCGTCCACAAAATGTACCGTTGCTCCGGAAATCTTTGCTCCGTATTCCAGCACAGCTTTATGAACTCTTTGCCCATAGTATCCCTTGCCGCAAAAGGCAGGTATTAAAGATGGATGGATGTTCATTATCCTGTTTCTATACTTTTCTATAAAATCACTGGATAAAATGCTTAAAAATCCTGCCAGTACAACCAATTCCACTTCATGACTTTCCAGTTCATTTATAATGGCTTTCATGAAATCATTTCTATCATTAAATTCCCTTTTATCTATTTCAATGGCGCTGATACCGTGCTTTCTAGCTCTTTCTAAGCCGTAGACGCCTTTCTTGTCTGATATTACTACAGCAATCTCACCGTTGATTAAGCCCTTTTCAATATTGTCTATCAAAGCCTGCAAATTTGTGCCACCGCCGGATATGAGAACCCCAATCTTTACTTTTTGCAAAGCTCTATTCCTCCCTCTCCGGCTGCAATGTCTCCAATTATATATGCTTTTTCGCCCAAATTCTTCAAATCTTCCATAATGCTCTCTGCTTCTATCTTATCTGCAATTATCACAAGACCTATTCCCATATTGAATGTATTGTATAATACTTCATCCTCTATTTTCCCCAAATCCTTCATGAGCCTAAAAATGGGCAGTACATCCCAGCTTCCCAGCTCTACTCTAGCTTTTAAGCCCTTAGGAATTGTTCTGGGTATGTTTTCTATGAATCCACCACCGGTTATGTGGGCAATTCCTTTTATATTGTACTTTTCTGCAAGGTTCAGTATGGTTTTTACATATATCCTTGTAGGCTTTAATAATTCTTCACCTAGGAGGCCATCCAACTCCGGGAATTTATAATCCACTTTATAATCATTGATTCCAAAGAAAAGCTTTCTCACCAGAGAGTACCCGTTGCTATGTATGCCACTGGATTGAAGGCCTATGAGCACATCTCCCTCTTTTACCTTTTCACCGTTTATAATCTTAGCTTTGTCAACCAAACCTACTGCAAAGCCTGCCAAGTCGTATTCTTCATCCTGATAGAAACCTGGCATCTCAGCTGTTTCGCCGCCTATCAAGGCACAACCAGCCTGTATACAGCCATCACATACTCCCTTTACTATAGCCTCTGCCTTTTTGGGATTAAGTCTGCCTGTACCAATATAGTCCAGAAAAAATAAGGGTTTGGCTCCATGGCAGGCGATATCGTTTACACACATGGCAACACAATCTATGCCTATGGTATCATGCTTATTCATCATAAAAGCTATCTGTAGCTTTGTGCCTACACCATCGGTACCTGATACCAAAACAGGCTCTTTCATTCCTGCCAATTTGGGCATGAAGAAGCCTCCAAAGCTTCCCAGGTCTCCCATTACGCCGGGTATATGGGTCTTTTTCACATGTTCCTTCATCAGCTTTACAGCTTCATATCCGGCTTCCACATCTACTCCGGCGTTCTTGTATGTCAATCTGTCATCCATCTTTTTTCTCCTTCCTTATTTTTTGAAAGCTCTATTAATCGAAACCACTAAAAGACACTATAATATTGAAACCACTAAAAACCTGAAAAAAGTCCCTAAAGGAATACCCAGGCCCATGACTAGCGACCAGTGACTGGAGACTAGAGTCTATACAGGATAGTCACCGTTTAGGCAAGCTGTGCAAAAGCCGTCGCCTTTGCTGCCTACAGCAGCCAACAGTCCCTCCAAGCTCAAGTAGCCCAAGCTGTCTGCTCCAATGTATTCCCTTATGCTTTCCACAGTTTTGTTGGCCCCTATAAGCTCCTCCATAGTTGGAGTATCTATTCCGTAACGACAGGAACCAATAACCGGTGGAGAGCTTACTCTTACATGGACTTCTGACGCTCCTGCATCTCTTAAAGCCTGTACTATCTTCCTGCTGGTAGTCCCCCTCACTATGCTGTCATCCACCATTACAACCCTTTTTCCTTTTATATTCTCCTTCAAAGGATTGAGCTTCAGTTTTACTCCCAGCTCTCTCATGGACTGAGTTGGCTGTATGAAGGTCCTTCCTACATATCTATTCTTAATCAAGCCTACCGAATAGGGTATTCCTGATTCATTGGCATACCCTATGGCAGCCGGTGTACCGGAGTCAGGTACCGATAGCACTGTATCCGCAATAGCCGGTTGTTCTTTTGCCAATATTCTGCCTGCATTTTCTCTTGCCTTGTACATGCTGATTCCATCTATGATACTGTCTGGTCTGGCAAAATATATATGCTCAAACAAGCAGACTTTGGTGGGCAAGTTGGTAATGTAATCTATGCTTTTCATTCCATCCTTATCTATGACTAATATTTCCCCTGGTCTTACATCCCTTATAAACTGGGCTCCTACAGTATCCAAAGCGCAGCTTTCTGAAGCCAGCACATATCCGTTTTCAAGTTTTCCTAACACCAGGGGTCTTATTCCATATCCATCTCTTACTCCTATCAGCTTGTTATCAGTCAGTATAGTCAAAGCATAGGAACCTTTTATTATTTCCATAGTGTTCTGTATTGCCTTTATTATGTCCCCTTTGTAGTTTCTGGCTATCAAAGCAGCTATGACTTCAGTATCTGTAGTGGTGCTGAATATCATGCCCTGATCCTCCAGTTGACCTCTGAGTAAATCTGCATTTACCAGACTGCCGTTGTGAGACAGAGCCAGATTGCCATTCTTATATTTAATGACTATAGGCTGCGCATTGGCTGCAAAGGTGGAGCCTGAGGTAGAATACCTCACATGTCCTATAGCCATATCTCCTTTTAACAAACTAAGTATCTTGTCGTCAAATACTTCGTTTACAAATCCCATTTCCTTGTAACAGGTGATTATGCCATCGTTGTTTATGGCAATCCCTGCACTTTCCTGGCCTCGGTGCTGCAATGCCACCAGGCCGTAGTAGGCTGCATTAGCAGCATTTATATTACCCTTATCATATACTCCAACTATTCCACACATTTTTTATCTCCCATCAGATGTATTAAAATTCTTCCATTCTTATTCGCTCATCTTTTTTGGAAACTTCTTGTGCCATACTCTCTCTGCGAAGCTTTAGAGCTTTCCTCAAATGGTCATACTTTATTGATAACATTTCTACTGCCAGAAGCCCTGCATTTTCTGCCCCATCGATGCCTACTGTAGCCACAGGAATACCTGAAGGCATCTGAACTATTGAAAGCAAAGCATCCATGCCGTCCAAAGCCGATGATTTAATCGGTATGCCTATCACAGGAAGTACCGTATAAGCCGCCAATACTCCCGGTAAATGAGCTGCCTTACCTGCTGCAGCTATTATTACATCAAACCCTGCTGCCTCTGCTTCCTTTGCAAATTGAGAAGCCTTGTCAGGTGTCCTGTGAGCGGATATGACTCTAGCCTCATAATCTACATTGAATTCCTTAAGTACTTTAATAGCTTTAGAAACAATGGGCAAATCTGAATCACTACCCATAATAATTGCAACCTTAGGATTATTATTCATATTATCTCCTTCCTTAAACATTATATTTTGAAAAAATCCGATTAAAGTCTAGCCTTAACCGGATTGCAAAATTCTAAAATACCTGCCATGATGTCGACCCTCAACCATTGTTTGATGAAAAAAAAGGACGGGTAGTGAAACCCGTCCAAAAATATGAACAGTGTATTTCACTCATAGTCAAACAATTTACGGTTGTTTGGTAGAAACTTTCAGGCCATATTCCTGATATTATATGAGTTCAAATAACATATAAGTGTCTTGTTGGAATAATATTATCATATAATTCAGTAAGCCGTCAAGATTTTTTTCGAACTATTTATTCTATTATTGAATTTTAGTACACATATTAACGAATTATTTAGAGTATTTTATTGTATAACATTCGTATTATTTAGCGAAGTAATCCACTCCAGCTCTAAATATGTTTTGTTCCTTTTCGCCAGGTATATTTTTATATAAATATTTCCCCACTCTCTCAGAATGAGCCATCTTGCCCAAAACTCTTCCATCAGGACTTGTTATTGCTTCTATAGCGCATATGGAACCATTTGGATTATGAGGCACCTCTGCTGATACATTTCCATTTAGATCTACATATTGGGTAGCTATCTGGCCCTTGTCTGCCAACTGTCTTATCATATCATCACCGGCTACAAATCTGCCTTCCCCATGGGATACAGGTACGGTATGAATATCTCCCACTTCTGAATAGGCAAACCAAGGTGACAAGGTAGAGACTACCTTAGTCCTCACAAGTTGGGATACATGTCGGCCAATTTTGTTATAGGTAAGGGTAGGGCTGCTCTCATCTATATCCCGAATCTCGCCGTATGGTACCAGTCCAAGCTTTATCAATGCCTGGAAACCGTTGCAAATTCCTATGATCAATCCGTCTCTCTTGTTTAAAAGATTCATAACTGCTTCCTTTACATAGTCATTCCTGAATACAGCGGCTATAAACTTGCCTGAACCATCCGGCTCATCTCCTCCGCTGAATCCTCCTGGTAAAGCCAATATCTGAGAATTGTTTATCCTTCTCACCAATTCTTCTATGGATTCTTCGATATCCTGGGGAGTAAGATTCTTTATCACCATTATATCCGCTTTTCCATTGGCATCTTCAAAAGCTCTGGCAGTATCATATTCGCAATTTGTACCAGGAAATACAG
>NZ_JAWLCK010000171.1:0-4738 GCF_041687175.1 Lutispora sp. | reverse complement strand
TGAAGAACACGGATTAACACTGTGATTTTTTTATTTTTGAAACCACTAAAAACACGGAAGGACACGGTTTCTTATCTGCTACTTTGACACTATAGCAAACTAGAATAAGCATATGTGCAAGTGAACATATTTATTGATTTTGCTAGTAACTCTTAGCGAAGTATCCTTAGAAAAATCGTATGGGCAGCACGGATGGTGCCCAAGCCTTCCAGGGCAGGAGGCCCTCTGGGAGGCGTTAGATTTTTCTTGGAATATGAGCTTTAGAGTTACCAAAATCAATAACCTTGTGAACTGCACATATGCTTATTCTTTAGTTACTGTAGCTTTCTTAGATACAAATGTTGTCATCCTGAGCACAGCAATGTAGGAACATTTTATAATCGTTCCGCAACCTCATTGCCCCACTCTAGCTCTGTCATCCTGAGCGGTAAGCGAAGGATCTTATACCTAAAAGAAATACCCAAACACTGGAGAATGGTGACTGGCGGTGAGAGACATGCCCTATAGAAAAACCCTAGGCAGTTGCTTATTCTTCAAACACTATAGCTTACTTTTGCACCATAGAACGATATAGTAAGCCCATATGAGATATGTGATGAAGATATATTGCGAGCTTTGTTATAGTTCTTAGCGAAGAGCGAACTAAAAAAGCCGTAAGGCTGGCACGGATGCCAGCCTAGGCATCCAGGACATGGAGGTCCTTTGGGTGCCGTTAGGCTTTTTGTGAGATTAAGCTATAGAACTACCAAAGCGAGCTCTTTTATCTAAAACACATATCTCATATGGGCGCTTTAGTATCTTTAGTGGTTTCAAAAAGACCCAAAAGGAATACCCAAGAGATATCTTTTATGCTAAAATAGCATTATAAAATGAGCATGAGGAAGTGAACATTATATGGCTACTTGTCTTACACATTTAAGAGTAGCAGAGAAAATAAAAGAAAGAATAAAAGATATTGACTTAGATTACTTTATGGCGGGAAGCATAGCTCCTGATTCAGGTGGAAAAGAGATAACTCATTTTTATAAAAATAAGAATGAAGAGCAATGCATTGATGTGAAGTGTTTCTACAGCAGGCATCTTAGACCGGAAAATCTTTTTCTTAGGTCTGATAAAACTCGGTCCTTTTATTGGGGCTATTATTGTCATCTTATTGTGGACAACCTATGGAATGAAAGATACTATAAACCTGCTAAAAAGAAATACAATGGAGAAGGGGATTTTGCACAACTATTTAAGCAAGAAATGGAAGTCTTAGACTTTAAATATCTTGAGCAAAACCCTCAAAACAATATATTGTTAAAATTTATGGATTTAGAAGTAAAACTGGAATTTTTTACTGATTTTCCACCTAAGCTCATATACGAAAATATAGAAAAAATTAAAAGTTATTATAGCAGTTCAACTATTAAGACAGAGAGCAAACTGAACTTTCTTGACATGACATCTATGGAAAGGTTTGTGGATGATGCTGTTAAAGAACTAATTAATAATTTTTACAAATAGAATTAAGGAGAGCATAAATGATTAGCACAAAATTGAAAGGATATATCTATCTGGGTATAACCATATTGATTTTTAGCACTCTAGAGGTAGTTTCATCAAGCTTGAAGGGCTTGATTCATCCACTTCAGCTCATTTTTATCAGGTTTTTGTTAGGCGGATTGGTGCTTTTACCGTGGGTTATAGTGAAAAGGGAAGCCATATCAAAAAAAGATTGGCTATTTTTTGCTGGTTTGGGCATATTAAATACTGTTATAAGCATGGGAAGCCTCCAGTTGGCAATATCCATGGGAAAAGCTTCAACTGCAGCCATATTGATAAGCTCTAATCCGATTTTTGTTGTTATGTTCTCGGTTTTATTGCTTAAAGAAAAGGTATATAAGAATAACATAATATGTATGTTGCTTGGGCTTATTGGAATTATATTAATAATATACAAACCAGATTCAACTGGAGATACGCCATTGAGTTTATTGTTAGGTGTCATATCTTCATTGACTTTTGGATTATACACAGTGTTAGGAAAAAAGAAAGCAGATAATATAAGCAGTATCACCATGATAAGCCTTTCAGCCATAATCGGAAGTATATGCACTATTCCTATATTGCTATTTATGAAACTGCCAGTCTTATATTTCCCCAAAGAAGGATTTTTTAGAATAATGTATTTAGGTTTAATTTTATCAGGCTTTGCATATATTACATTTATTGAAGCTTTAAAAATATTGAGCGCCAGCAAAGGCTCAATGGTTTTCTTTCTTAAACCTGCTGTAGCAGCTATATTAGCTGTTATATTTTTAAATGAGACCATAAGCAGCAGAACATTGTTTGGAATGCTGTTAGTTGCTGCAGGAATTTTTATAAATTTTTACAAAAAAGATTTTAAACAAAGGAGTTGAATACTTGCTTTGGATTCTACAAATAAGGTTGAACTTCTGGATAAAAATAATAAAGAACTAAAAGCGATGGCAGATGCTTATTTTAAGCAAGATATTCCGTTGGTATATGGAGATGGGTCAGTACAAGCTAAGATTGCACTTATAGGAGAGGCACCAGGCAGGAATGAAGTAGAAAAAGGCAAGCCTTTCGTTGGTCAGGCAGGTAAGAATCTGGAGGAATTTATGGAGATACTCCAGTTGAAAAGAGATGACATATATATAACCAATGTTGTTAAGTTCAGACCCTGCAAAATAAACGAAAAAACAGGCAGAACCTCTAATAGGCCTCCTACAAAGGAAGAAATAAATCTATGCCGACCTTTTCTAAAGAGAGAGTTAGCAATAATAGAACCTGAACTTTTGGTGAGCCTAGGGAATGTGCCTTTGAAATGCTTAACTGGAAATGAATCCGCAACAATTGGAGAATACCATGGCAAGCCAACTCAAATAAACTTTACCGGGTCTAATATTACATTATTTCCTCTGTACCATCCAGCCAGCATTATCTATAGAGCAGAATTAAAATCCGTATACATAGAGGATTTATATAAACTAAAAGAATATATGGAATCATACTAATAATAAAGTGCTCTTAGGGAGCACTTTATTACAGTTTTGTTTCAAACTCCTTAAAAGATTGTTTTTTTTGCAGTATAACCATATAATGTTAATAAGGTATAATGGCTAAGGAGGTTAACAGAATGAAAACTTTTCAAAGCATCAGGAAGAAAGCAGTCCTTTCATTAACCTTCACCTTCGGGCTTATCTTTGCTGTAGCAACTGCACTTATATATCATCTTGATATGCCCTTAAAATATGGACTATATGTATCTTTAATTGTTGCTGGACTCCAGTATCTAATAAACCCTTTTATAATAGAACTGCTTTTTAGTATAAACTTTGAAAGAAATATAGAATATACAGACCCGAGATTATATGAGTTTCTTGAGAAAACTTGCGCTAAGCTTAAAATGAAAATGCCGAAGGTCGGATTTATAGATGATGGAAATCCAAATGCCTTTACCTATGGACATATTCCCAGAAATGCAAGAATAGTATTGACAACTGGACTAATGGATGTTCTTACTGAAGAAGAATTAGAGGCAGTAGTAGCTCATGAGCTAGGTCATATAAAGAACTATGATTTCATATTGATGACTATGGTATCTGTAATTCCAATGGTTTTATATCAAATATACGTTTTTACTGGCAGGAATAGGAATAATCCAACATATATTATTGGTTTGATGGCTTATGGAGCCTATATACTTAGTCAATATACTGTGCTATTTTATTCAAGAATAAGAGAATACTATGCTGATGATTTTGCTATAAGGATATCTGATTCAAGTGAAGCATTGAGCAGTGCTTTGATAAAGATAGCCTACGGATTTACAAAGATGGAGAATAAAAAACCTATAAAGGCGAATGCATTAGGAGTGATTAACAATCTTCAAAGCCAAGGATTTGTATTGAATAACTATAAGGCTTTAGAAAAGGGTGAGGCTATCGAAAAGCTTATAGGTTGGGACACTAAAAGCATATGGAGTAAACTATACGAATTAAATTCTACCCATCCCCTGACTGCTAAGAGAATAATGGCTATGAAGGGTAAATATATTGAGAATGCAAGGCTTTCTTTTAAGAGCATTGTAAGTTTTATAATAGAGGCAGTAGTTAATCTTTTACCCTATGGTATTTGTTTAATAATAGCGCTGCCAAATATACGGGAAAGTCTGGTATGGAACAAGCTATTTGCTAGTGTGGTTATAGGAGTATATAAAAGCTTTATCTCAAATCCTATAAATCTTAGTATACTAGGGCTAGCACTAATAGTGAGACATTATTTTATATACAGTAAAAAGCATGAAGCAAGTACAATTGAAGAGTTGCTTATCAGAGAAGATGCTTCACCAATAAAAGGAATATCAACAGTTTTGGAAGGCACTATAACTGGAAGAGGAGTTCCGGGACTTTTCTATAGTGAAGACTTTGTGTTGGATGATGATACAGGAATAATGATATTGGATTACAGACAGCCCTTAAGAATATTAGAATTTCTATTTGGAGCATTCAAGGCTGAAGAACTTATAGGACAAAGGGTTAAAGTTATAGGTTGGTACAAGAGAGCAAACAGACCATATTTTGTATGCAAAAGTATAATTATGGATGGCAAAAAGGTTATTTGTTATTCATACTATGCAAGTAAAATATTGGCATATGGGGCCTTAGTGTCAGGCTTGATAATCTATATTTTAAGATTTTTGTAATTTGAGGTGTGCTATGTATACAATGGA
>NZ_JAWLCK010000170.1:0-4740 GCF_041687175.1 Lutispora sp. | reverse complement strand
GATAAGCGGGATGTTCCAGCCTATATCAGTTAATGGTGTTAATTGTGGAATAATCCTGCTGTTGTTAGTTATGCATAAATATATAAGATAAAAATATATAAATAATGTAGTAAAAAAAGCTAATTCATAAGCAAAATAAATATTAGTATTTGGGGTGAACATTGTGAGGAAAATCATACTTAGCGCAGATAGCACCTGCGATTTGGATGAAGACTTGAAAAAAAGATACGGTGTAAGCACATATCCTTTGCATGTTATACTTGGAGAGAAGCAATACAAGGATGGTGTGGATATCACAGCATATGATATCTATTCTGCTTACCAAAATCATAACATTCTGCCAAAAACCGCAGCAATCAATGTGAAGGAGTACATAGACTATTTTAAGCAGTGGGTGGACCAAGGCTATACCGTTATACATTTCAGCATAGCTGCCAGCCTTTCTTCATCCTATCAGAATTGCTGCATTGCGGCAAAGGAGCTGGGTAATATCTATCCTATTGATTCCTGCAATCTTTCTACAGGAATTGGATTGCTCATATTGGAAGCTGCTGAGCTGATAGCAAAGGGAATGGAACCGGAGGATATCGTGTCAGAGATTAATAATAAAAGGATCAAGGTTCATGCCAGTTTTGTATTAGATACCCTTGAATTTCTTCATGCAGGAGGAAGATGCTCTGCACTGGCAGCCTTGGGCGCAAATGTTCTAAACATTAAGCCCTGCATAGAAGTAGACAATACAATCGGTAAGATGAAGGTAGGCAAGAAATACCGAGGTCCTCTTAATAAAGTTCTTAAAAAGTATACTATAGATAAACTGACGGAGTATGATAATTTAGAACTTGACAGAATCTTTATTACTCATTCGGGTATTTCTAAGGAAATGATAGAACTTGTAAGAAAAACAATAGAGGAAACTGCTGAATTTAAAGAGATACTAATAACCCAGGCAGGCTGTACCATATCAGCCCACTGCGGACCTAACACCCTGGGAGTGTTGTTTATGACAAAATAGCTTTATTAATGCCCTTAAAGGGCTTTTTTTCTGCCTTTTTGTGTCCATTAATTGATACATATGCTATAATAATAAAATATAAAACTAGAATAGCAGGGGTGAGATTAATTGAACCCGGATTATACCATTAAGGATTATGAAGATAAGCATTTGACAGGTGTATTTAGGCTATTTAAAGATGTATTTGGAAAGGATATAAACCAGGAATATTTCCTTTGGAAAAACATGAACAATCCCCAAGGGAAATCCATAATTAAACTGGCTGTAAAAGAAGAGGAAGTCATAGGTCTTTCTTGCCTCTGGAAATTTAATATGAACTTTATGGGGAAGAACATAATGGCAGGACAGTCTGTAGATGCAATGGTTCATAGAGACCATAGGAAGAAAGGGATATTTGAAAACATGGCAATGGATGCTATGGGGGATATGAGTAATCAAGGCCTTCAACTGAGGTTCAATTTCCCCAATGAGGCAGCCTATAAGGCTTCTTTGGGAAAGATTAATATAAGAAAAGTATGTGATATTCCTCAGTACATAAAGATATTAAAGGGAAGAGAAGCTTTTGGCATGTTTACCACCAATAAGTTGGTTAAACTAGGCGGAGGCTTGCTTCTGGATATCTATAGGAATGTAAAAGATTTGGGTATAAAAAAGCCTTCAGATTATCATATAGCGGAAATCAAAGAATTTGACTTCAGACTGGATAATCTTTGGAACAGTATTAGAAATGAATATCCCATAGCTGTAGAGCGCAGTTCCCAATATCTTAACTGGAGATACATTTACAGTCCAGACAAATACAAAGCCTATGGAGCATATAAAAATAATGATTTAGTAGGCTATATTATAATTGCTGTAGAAAACAAGAAAGGCAAAGGAGGGGAAAGGCTCCTAATGGGGCATATAGCAGATTTGATATGCCATAGGGAACACAAAGCTGCAGCATATGGGCTCATTAGCCAGGCAGAGAAACAACTTAAAGAGGATGAAGTTTGTGCTATATCCTGCTGGATGATAAAGGAATGGTTTTATTCAAAGATTCTGGAAAGAACGGGTTTTCTGCAGTTAAGGTCTCCTTCAGTGCTTGCTGCACTGCCTGTGGGAGAGAACGCTAAGGATATAGGAGAAGCCCTTTATGACCATAAGAACTGGTATGTAACCATAGGTGATTCAGATTATATTTAAGACAAAACCGGGGGGTGAGTATGGTTTTATGAGAGAAATAATAAAAAGAGTGGCTGCAAGACCAATCAGAATTTTAAACAATACAGTATTAGGGTCATATTTGTATCTGGCAAAAGTAAAAGTCAAGGAAATAAAAGCTATAGATGTAAGCAGAAAAAGAATATTGATACTTTCTCCCCATCAGGATGATGAGATACTTGGCTGTGGATGCTTGATAAAAAAAGCTTTGGAGGAGAAGGGTTCAGTTAAATGCATATATATGACAGACGGCTCACAGAGCTTAAGCGATGAGCTGACACCGGAAGCATTAGCCGAATTGAGAAAAGTCGAAGCCATAGAGTTGGCAAAAAACCTAGGGATGGAAGAACCTGTGTTTATGGATTATCCAGATGGTGATTTGAAGGTTGATGATGAAGGGGCTGAAAAGATTGCAGGTATTATAGAAGATTACAAACCTGATATTATATTTTTGCCTTACTTCTTAGACGGGCATAAGGATCATACAGCCGTAAGCGGTATATTTATCGCTTCTGTAGAGTTGCTGAAGAAACATAAGAAATTTGATACTTATTGCTATGAAGTAAACTCACCTATAAGCGTGCATGGAATAACTCATTATATGGATTGCTCCGGATATTTAAAAGCCAAAAAAGATGCTTTGGAGTTCTATAGTTCCCAAACCATGAGTTTTGAGTCAATATTTGAGATGAACAAACTCAATAGAATTATAGTAGGAACTTCTGAGGGGGCTGAATTATTCAGGTATATAGATTTAGAATCATATAAAAATGCCTATAATAGGTATAACAAGAATAATGAAATATATTCACGCTTTAGACAGATGTATAGCATATATTTTATGATACCTGCATACTTTAAAGGTCTGAGCGTAAAGAAGGAAGTTGCTTTATTTCAAAATTCAGGGGCTGACCCGGTTAGGAGGAAAGATGAAAGTGGAAAAGGTACTGCACTTAATAAGCGGGGGTGATGTAGGCGGTGCCAAGACTCATGTGCTGACATTGGTTAAGGAACTGCAGAAAAACCTAGCCGTGAAGATAATATGCTTCATAGAAGGCCCCTTTGCCCAGGAAGCTAGAGAAATGGGCATAGATATTATGGTACTTCCTCAACACCGCAGATATGATTTGAAAGTTGTTGATACCTTGGTAAACATTATAAAGACTGAAGGTTTTACTCTGATCCATTCTCATGGAGCCAGAGCTAATTTTATAACAAGATTTATCAGGAAAAAAATATCTATACCATGCGTTACAACAATACATAGTGACTTTATGCTGGATTTTAAAGGAAATCTGTACAAGCATATAATATATACAAATTTGAATATTTTTGCTTTGAAGAAGTTTGACTATTTTATTGCTGTATCCAAGAGTTTTAAAGATATGCTTGTCAGCAGGGGATTCCCGGATAATAGGATTTTTATTGTATATAACGGTATGGATTTTCAAGAGGATATAAGCTATAAGAGCAGGGATGAGTTTTTGAATGAAAGAGGTTTAGCTCATCTGAGAGATAAAAGGCTTATAGGCATATTAGCGAGACTCCATCCCGTCAAGGGACATGAAATATTCATTAGGGCAGCGGCAGATGTGTTGACTGACAACAAAGATATACATTTCCTTATTACTGGTGATGCGGGAGAAATGCCTTCTTTGGATAGCCAAATAAAACAGCTGGGTATAGATAAAAATATTCATTTTATAGGCTTCATTGATAATCCTTATGATTTTCTCAATGCAATTGATATCAATGTATTGACTTCCTATAGTGAAAGCTTTCCTTATGTACTATTGGAAGGAGCAAGATTGGAGAAGCCGACCATAGCTTCTGCAGTAGGTGGGATACCCATGCTCATAGATGACGGGGTCAACGGTTATCTTTTCGAGGCTGGTGATTATAAAGAACTGAGCGGAAAATTAAAAATCATGATTGATGATGAGGAAAAAAGCAAAGCTCTTGGGAGAGCTTTATATAAAAAGGCCAGTGAGAACTTTTCATTGAAGAATCTTGCCATGGATCATATAAAAATATACAATGAAATGCTTAAGAACAAGAAAGTGAGGAATACAGATGAAAATAATAGATAAAAGAGGCAGGCTTTTTGGCTTGGTAAACATCATTGATTTGTTCATAACCGTTATTCTCATAGCCCTTATAGGATTTGGAGCCTATAAGATATTTAAAGTAAATCCAACAGTGGCTGTAGATACTGAGAAGATTACCATGGTATATATGTTTCAGGAAGTAAGAGATGTAACATATAATGCCATCGAAGAAGGAGAAATAGCCAAGGACTACGATAAGAATTCCGTATATGGGAAAATAGTGAAGAAAGAAGCAGTACCTGCCACTCGGCTGGTGAATACAGATGATGGAAGAGTTGTAGAAGCTGAAGTACCTGAAAGGTTTGATGTTAAGATATATATCGAAGGGAATGCAGTAATTAGCAATACAGGAGTATATATGGGAAATCAGGAAATAAGGATCGGATCTCCTTTAGGGGGCATAAAAGGAAAGAA
>NZ_JAWLCK010000169.1:0-4793 GCF_041687175.1 Lutispora sp. | reverse complement strand
CCATAATTACGATGAAATATATATGGGATAAGAAAAAAATCATTGCCCAAATAAATAAAAATGGAGCTTATATACTATTCGCTCTTATAACCTTCATAGTAACCGCCGCCAATATATTGGTTTACAACAAATATATTGAAATGATAGATAGTAGACTTATATTGATTAATATACTTATAACAACTATATATACTCTGCTCACTATAGCAATTCACAGAGCATACAGCAATCTAGCCATTAATGAACAGGAAAATAAACAGCTAAAGGCATATATAAATATGGCGGAAGAACTAATAGATGAGTATAGGAGGGTAAGGCATAATACTCATAATATTATTCAATCTGCATCAGCATTTATTGAAGACAATGATATGGAAGGATTAAAGGAGCATTTAAGCAGTGTAATTGAGAGACAAAATAGAATTAACAAAAACAATATCGCTCCTTTATATAAGATAGTCCACCCAGGGATTAAAAGCCTTTTATACTCTAAAATAGGAAAGATGGAAGAACTGTCAATGAATATAAATATTGAAATAACTACTACTATGAGGGATATTAAAGTAAATGTATCAGATCTGTGTGAGGTGCTGGGTGTATTTTTAGATAATTCCATCGAATCAGCAGCATTGACAAAGGATAAATATATAGAGCTTTGTATTTTTGAAGATTATCAATGCTATACGACAGTGATAAAGAATTCTTATGATATGAATCAAGACAAAGCAGGAAACGGTATAGGTCTAAAGACTGTAAGAAGTATACTAAAGAATTATCCAAGTATATTAAATAATACTATAATAGATGAAAAGTATTATACTCAAGAACTGCTCATAAAAAAGCAAAAATAACATTTCTCAAACTCATACTATTACACCTCTTGTCCTTAAAATTCTACCTCTTATCCTATATCTATTGATTTCTCATATTGCTTTGTTATATTAAAATCAGGTGATGATTATGATAAGCAATGCTTTAGTTAAAAAAGTAGAAGACTTTATCGTAACTCATATAGAAGAAACGGATAGCCAAAAAAAAGAAACCATAAGCTATGGGATAAAGGTTTTATTGATAAATCTATATAAAATACCAATAATATTTATTGTCGCATATATACTAGGGATTCTTAGGTATTCTATTATAGCATATATTTGTTTTAGTTCTTTGAGGACTTTTGCTGGCGGCATTCATGCAGAAAGGGGATTTAATTGCTTATTATCGTCTATGATAGCAATATATAGTCCTGTATATTTCTCAAATTTCATAAGAAGGAGTCATAATATTGTTCTTTTCATAATAACACTAATAATTATTATTCTATATGCTCCATCAGATACCAAGAAAAAACCTATCAAGTCATATAAACTTAAATCAAATCTAAAAAAATGTTCTATATTAGCTATTATTGCAATTTTTGCTGTATCTTATTGTGTACCCGAAAACATATCCACCATAATGTTAATAAGCTTATTTATTGAGTCTATATTGGTATTACCAATAACCTATAAAATATTTAGAAAGGAGCGAGGTACTTATGCGTAAAAAAATAGCATTACTGGTCTCTATACTTGCTATTATAATTGCTCAGACAAATGTTACATTAGCATGCGCTATTGGCTTTTTAGAAGAAGTGGAGACACCAGAATTCTTGATAAAGTAAGAGATGAAAACCTATGATTTATAACATTACTTAAAATACCGAAGTTATACGTGGATATAAATGGAGGGTAATATGAAATATACAGTTGATGACGTTTTAGTCATGAGAACACCCATATTATCTGCGCGAAGGTATGAGCTATTAAATGATATAGAAAAATGCAATGTTAATATAACAGAAATTATGTCTACACTTCTTGAGTTAAAAGAAGCAGTGGCAGTTTCCAGTTTAGATTTGATAAGCACTATAATGGATAAAAAAATCGATAAGAAACAAGAAGATGCTATTATTAATTATTTTATCAGAGCTGTAGTTCGATCTACTCCCTATGGTTTATTTTCAGGAATAGGAAACTGCAGATTTGGAGTAAACACTGATATTATGCGTGTTGGAGAAGGTAGTTCTGCTCAAAAGTATTGCAAAGTTGATATGGAATGGTTCTATGCATTAATTGAAAGGCTTGAGAAAGACAAAGACATTTTAAGAAATGTTAATGTAATCTTTAATAAACAATGTTATGTTTGTGGTGAGCGTATTATAAATCCTTATTTAAGCAATTATGGACAAGGCGCATCAGATGCAGAAGGCAAAAATATTAACAAGTCAAGAATATTATATACGAAGCAAGTAAAATATGTACAACAGCAGGCTTCTGAATGGATAAGCTATAAAGAGTTGCTAAATAATATTCTGCTAAACAACATTAATGTACCTCAAGAAGTGATAGAGAAGTTTTTGATGCAATTAATTGAAAATGAATACTTATTAACAGATCTTAGAATATCGTTATCAAGCGCAGATCCTTTAGAGCAGCTGGTAGATAAAATGAAAAATTATCAATTAGATGATAAGAATAAAAAACTATACAAAGATCTAGTAGATATCAACAATCTTAGAAATAAATATAACAAACAAGAAATTGGAAGAGGCATTTCTGATTATATAGAACTATGCAATAAAATGAAAAGTATACATAGAAGTAAAAACTATTTAAGTGTAATCACTTCAATAGGACTTGAAAATAAAACTATATGTAGCAAAGTGAAAGACAAATTGATCAAGTTTTCAGAATTTCTTGTAGCATTTTCAACGCAGGATAATGAAAGCCCCTATTTGATTGAGTATAAAAAAAGATTTGTCGAGAAATATGGCGCTTATATAGAAGTACCTATATTGGAGTTATTTGATCCTACATTAGGACTTGGAGATCCATATAGTAGCACTAATTTTCAAAATAAAAGCTATTTGTCAAGCAAAAAAGAAATGATAAAAAAATATATGTATGACAAAATACTATTTTCGCTCAAGAAAGGAGAGAAAAAGGTTGTTTTAGAGGAAGAAGATATAAAATTCTTTCAGGGCTTAAATGATAAGAGCAGCAATCTTAGATATTCAAATACATTTGAATTGAATATTAATATACTAGCTAAAGATAATGTTTCAATTGATAATGGCGAGTTTAAAATAGCTATTGCTCCTAGTATTGGGTCACATATGGCTGGAAAGATGTTAAATAGATTTTATAGCACACTAGATGAACAAAGCAGAAATTCGTTAAAGTCAATTTATGAGTTTAATATAAACAGCTCACCTTATGTTTTGGTTGATACATCATATTTACCCAAGGCAGGTAGAATAAATAATATTTGTGCAGGGAATCGAAATTTTAAATACAGTCTTGATTGCGGACTAAGTACAGAGATTGATAAAGAATCAATAACCATGGATGATATTCTGGTAGGATATAATTCACAAATAGATCGATTATATATTAAGTCAAAAAATCTCAATAAGCTTATAAAGGTGTTTTCGCACAGCATGCTGAATAGAATGGTGGATAACCACCTAATTAGATTTATTTGGGAAGTGTCCTATGCTTATGAGATTCATGTGCTGGAAAATCTTTTAAGCATTGAAAATTATGATTTACAGTACATACCACAAATTGAATATGAAGATGTTATTATTTGTAGGGAACATTGGAAAATATGGAAAAATGAGCTTGTGGATTTAAATTCTTTTGAAGCCTTTCGAAAAAACTTTAATAAGTTTATGATAAAGTGGGGAATAAGTCGTTTTATATACATAGTAGAACACGATAGACATCTGCTGATAGATACAGAAAACAGTATCTGCATGAATTGCCTATATCAAGAGTCGAAAAAAATTTTAAAAAAATCATCTTTTATTACAATTCAATCTGCTGAAAATGATTTGTGGCTAGAAGACTGGAAAAAAAATAAATATTTTTCAGAGCTAGTGGTTCAGTTTGTTGATGCTGAGAACAACATTTCAAATACACATTTCAGTTACAATATTGGTCATATAAAAACAAATACACAAGTTGATAAAAATAAGAGCAATGTAAGCATATGGGATAAAGGTAGACTTTATAGAGCCGGAGATAATGGATGGATATACTTTAAAATATACTTGGAAGATAAAAAGTGTAATGAGTTTCTTGCAAAATGCTTGTTGCCATTTATAAAGCTCCTATTAGATGAACAATCAATTTCTCAGTTCTTTTATATTCGTTATGCCGATCCAGGATTCCATATAAGGTTTAGGATTCAAGTAAGAGATTTAAATAATAAATACGATGTGATGAACGAATTTACAAAATGGTTTAAGGAAGTAGAAGATAAAGGATTTGCCAATAGATATATAATAGATACTTATGAGAGAGAAATTGAACGATATGGTGGAATAGAAGCCATAGATATGGCTGAGAGAGTGTTTTATTGGGATAGCCTATTGGCATTGAAACTTATAGATATTAAAGAACGAAATGTAAACCATTTTGATGATGATCTTATAGCTGTTGCTTTAATGTATAGTATTCTAGCGCACTATGTAGAAAACAAAATTATAGAGGAAGAATGTTTAAGCGTTATTATTGATCAGCATGAGTTTCGTAATGAATTTCGACAAGCCAGAGACAAATATATGTTAGCAATCCAAAACCCCAGTGAATTACCTATATATAAAAGCATAGAAGACATTGTACATGAAAGAGGAAAAGCAATTAAGGACTATTACAAAACTATAGTGAATTTGGATAATGAAGAGAAACTTACTAATACAAAATGGGACATCCTTATGTCATTGCTTCATATGTTTTGTAACAGAATAA
>NZ_JAWLCK010000168.1:0-4796 GCF_041687175.1 Lutispora sp. | reverse complement strand
CGCAACACTTGTTGTATTTGCTGCATCACTACAGTACAATTATATTAGCAAACAATTCCATACATCAGTGATAGGGGGGATTGTCTATGGAAAAAACTCTGCAGATAAAGGTAGAAAACCTGAGCAAGTTCTACCAGATGGGTGAGGTTCAAGTCAAAGCATTGGATGATGTGAGCTTTGAAATATACGAAGGTGAGTTTGTGGTCATATTGGGACCCAGCGGCTCAGGCAAAAGCACCCTTTTAAACATTATGGGAGGCATGGACCTGCCTACCAGTGGCAGAGTCCTGATTGCTGAAGAAGAAATAACCAAATACAATGACACAAAGCTTACTGCATATCGGAGAGACAAGGTAGGCTTTGTTTTTCAATTCTATAATCTAATGGCCAATCTCACAGCCAGGGAAAATGTGGAGCTGGCTGCAGAGATCTGCAAAGATACTATGGACATAGATGAAGTAATGGCAGAAGTAGACCTTTCAGAAAGGAAGAATCATTTCCCGTCCCAGATGAGCGGTGGTGAACAGCAGAGAGTAGCTATTGCAAGGGCGGTAGCCAAGAATCCTTTGCTGATACTATGCGACGAACCCACAGGGGCCTTGGACTTTAAGACAGGCATACTCATACTGGCTCTTCTGAGAAAGATTAATAAAAAGTTGAATAAAACCGTTGTAGTCATAACCCACAATATGGCTGTAGGAGACATGGCCGATAGGGTCATAAAGATGAGAAGCGGTAAAATAACTGAGATTAAGGTGAATCCGGAGCCCATACCCCCTGAAAGGATTGAATGGTGATGAAAAAGCTTGATTTAAGACTGTTGCGAATGATAAAGGCTTCAAAGGGACAGTTCATATCTGTAGTCGTCATCATAATGGTTGCTCTCAGCATCTTTATATCCTTCAGCACCACAGCTGTCAATATGAGAAATGGTATCGACTATTATTATGAGGAAACAAAGCTGAGCCATATTCATGTTCAGCTTATGAGAATACCACAGAGCGCCCTGGATCAGATTGAGTCCATAGAAGGAGTAACGGATGTCCAAGGGCGAGTTACCTTTGATGTTCCTTTAAAAACCGACGATGAAGAGGAAAAAGTAAGGATAAGGATCATCTCTTTACCTGAGGGGGGAGGCAAAGTCAACAGGCTATACTCTGATGAAACCCTGGATGAAATAGCCCAGGGGAATGCCATACTCATCAGGCAGTTTGCCGAAGCTAGAAATATAAAGCCAGGGGACATAATCCAGCCATATATCAATGGGAGAGAGCACAGTCTGAAGGTTACTGGTGTGGCATCCAGCTCCGAATTCGTATATCTTATGGAAAATGAACAGAACATGATGCCTGCACCTGAGAAGTTTGGAGTGGTCTATGTCACCGAAGAATTTGCCCAGTCCGTTTATGGGTATAAGGGCAGCTATAATGAGCTCCTCATCAGAGTTAAGGACGAGGATATGATAGATGATGTGTCGGAGGAGCTGGAGGAAAGGCTTGATAAATATGGCGTGAAAAGAATAATAAAACGAGAGGATCAACTGAGTCATAAAATCCTGAGCCAGGAACTTATGGGTCTGGACACAATGGCAGCAGCCATACCGATACTTTTCCTTGTAGTAGCAGGAATAATAATATCCATAGTCCTATCAAGGATAGTGAGCAACGACAGGATGTCCATAGGAGTGTTGAAGGCGTTAGGTTACGGCAATATGGATGTATTGTTCCATTATCTGAAATATGCATTGTTCATAGGACTAACTGGCTCAGCCTTAGGTATAATAATAGGTCTTTCTTTGGCAGGTGTCTTATCAGAGTTATATGCCATGTTTTTCGAAATACCATTGTTAAAGGTTGATATTCAATATATATACATAATATACTCTTTGATTCTCACTAGCCTCTTTTGTATAGCCTCAGGCTTAATGGGAGCCAGACAGGTATTAAGAATCATGCCTGCAGATTCAATGAGGCCTGAGCCTCCGAAATCAGGAAAACACATAATTATTGAGAAAATAACTTTTATTTGGTCCAGGCTGTCTTTCAGCTGGAAGATGGTAATAAGAAACATTGTAAGGATGAAGAGGCGATTTGTGTTTCTTGTTATGGGTTTGGCAATGGCCTTTGCTATAAACACAGTTCCAGTGTTCATGTGGGACAGCGCCACTGGTATGTTCTACATCCAGTTTGGTCAGTTTCAGAAGATGGATTATATCATAGGACTAGCTAAGCCCATGAGTGAAGATGTCATATATGATATAAAGGGATTAATGAAGGATGGGAAACTGGAGCCTAGGATTGAGTATCCCTTTGAAATAAGAAATGGTTGGAAGAAGATGAATGCCAGTATTATAGGTGTACCGAGGGATACTAAATTCTATGAATTCAGAAATGAGTATGATAAGGAAGTAACTTTGCCTGAGCGCGGAATATTCATCACAGAGTATATGGCAAAGGCTTTGAATATAAAAAAAGGTGATCATGTAAGGGTGAAAAATTTCATACCAGGCAAGGATGATATGGATTTTGAAGTCAAGGAAATAATCAAGCAATATCTTGGGGCAAATGCCTATATGGATATTGAGCATATGAGGGAGACCCTGACGGAAAAAAACATGATAACCGGTGTAGCCGCTTCTTCAAAGGAAGATTTAAAAACCAAGCTGGAGGATGCAAAAAACATATCTTCCATAAGCTCCATTGACGATATGACAAAAACCTTTGAAGAGTATATAGATATAATGCTTCTCAGCATAAATATAATGATGCTCTTCGGTGGGGTTTTGGGATTTGCTCTGATATATAACTCTACAATTATCAGCATCGCTGAGAGGCGCATGGAGTTGGCAGCTCTCAGAGTCATGGGATTTGATAAGAAAGAGATATTCTGGATGCTGGCGAAAGAAAACTCTATGATTACCTTTATTGCAATATTACTTGGGATACCAGTAGGAATAGGGATGATCCAGAGTATGGCAGATGCTTTTAATACGGAGCTTTATTCTCTGCCCATAATTATCACCCCGAGAACCTTTGTAATGGCTGGCTTATCCACCATTTTGTTTGCAGCCATAGCCCAATTGGCAGCATTGAAGAAGATTCATAACATTAATTTCATTGATGCGCTGAAAAGCCGCATATCTTGAGGGAGGGAAGCGTATGAGAGGCAAGAAAAAATTCATTTGGATAGGACTAATACTTATTATTATAGCTGCAGCAGCCTATATGTATATGACAAAAACCAGTGCTGTAGATGTTGAATTGACAGAAGTAAAAAGAGGAGATATAGATGAATACATTGAAGAGAAGGCAATAGTTGAACTGGAAAATAAAGCGGACATATATGCTCAGCAAAGCGGAGTGGTGACTCTTTCATCTGCTGATGTAGGAGATGAGGTAAAAGCAGGTGATGTGCTGTTAAAAATACAGGATGAGGAACTTAGGCTTCAGATTAGAACCATGGAGCTTCAGAAACAATCCATCGAGGCACAGCTGGAAGAAGCTAGAAAGGGGCTGAGCCAATGGGATTTGCAAACCCTGGAGGCTAATGTAAAGACAGCCCAGATAGCCTATAATGAGGCTGAGAGGGTCTTAGGAAACAACAAAAAGCTTTATGAAGCAGGAGGCATAAGCAAAGATATATATGAAAGCTCTGTAGCAGCCTTGGCTTCTGCTGAAGCAAATCTGGAGGTGGCAAAAGCTGCTTTGGCAGCAGCCCAGGAGGGACTTTCCCCTAATGTTGAGAAGCAGTTTCTCACTCAGATGGATGAGCTTCAAATTCAGATAAATCATCTGAAAAGCAAACAGAAAGACTATATCATAAAATCTCCTATGGATGGAATTGTGCTTGTGGCAGAGGCCCCTGAAGGCAGTGTGGTTCCCATGGGAACTTTGGTTTTCCAGATAGGCAGCTATGATGAGATGTATCTTTCCAGTGATATTTTGGTTGATGATATTGCCAATATAAAGGAAGGCTCAGAAGTATTCATAAGCAACGAAGACTTAGGCATCAATAATGTAAGGGGAACAGTAAGAAAGATCTATCCTCAGGCCTTTAGTAAAATGTCGGATTTGGGTATAGAACAAAAAAGAATTAAGATAGAAATAAGTATTGATGAAGAAATAGATGAATTAAGGCCAGGCTATGATATGGATATAAAAATTATTACCGCTAGTTCCAGAGATACACTGCTTATAGAAGACAAGGCGGTATTTGAACAGGGAGACAATAGCTATGTATTTGTAAATGATAATGGAACAGCAAAGCTTAGGCAGATTGAAAAAGGTCTGGAAAGCGACGATATGATTGAAGTAACCAAAGGGCTTCAGGAAGGTGAAAAGGTGATACTCTCACCAGATGAGAATATTGAGGAAGGAAAGGAAATACGTGTTGATAAATAACAAAAAATAAAAGGAGGGCTAGTGGGGGGAGACCACAGCCCTTTTATGGTTAAGCTCTGACAGGAGCGGGAGGTACGCATACACTTTGTGCCTACTCCTGTTTCAGAGCGTTAAGTGCACTGATATTTTATAACTATCTTCAGCATATCTATTTATATTTTAGCAAATGATACTAAATATTTCAAGATAATAATTATTAGTTATTGTATTGTCATATTACCTTATCTATATTATCCCAATTTTAATTAATAATATTTATCTAGAAGGAAAAATGCATCTTTAATACCAAGAATCAACCTTTTATTCCAGTTAATGTATACAGTAACAGTATTATGTTATAATTAAATAAGAAATATTTTAGGCTATTATGTCGCAATATTTACTATTAATAGCAAA
>NZ_JAWLCK010000167.1:0-4907 GCF_041687175.1 Lutispora sp. | reverse complement strand
TGTGGATTGCTATATACAGAGATGGTAAGCGCTAAAGGTTTGTATTATAAAAGTGAAAACACAAAGTCTCTGATGGAAATAGATCCAAGGGAGAGACCTGTTGCTATACAGATATTTGGCAGCGAACCTGAAATAATGGCATATGCAGCAGCCAGGGCTGAAGAAAATGGAGCAGATATAATCGATATAAATATGGGCTGCCCTACACCTAAAATAGTTAACAATGGAGATGGGTCTGCTCTTATGAAAAATCCTAAGCTGGCGGGTGAGATAATAGGAGCAGTAGTAAAGCAAGTAAATACGCCTGTGACGGTGAAGATAAGGAAAGGCTGGGATGAAAACAGCATAAATGCGGTTGAACTTGGGCTAATAGCGGAGGAAGAGGGTGCAGCAGCTATAGCAGTCCATGGAAGGACCAGGGAACAGTTTTATAGTGGAAAAGCGGACTGGAATATAATAAAAAAGGTGAAACAAGCTTTATCCATTCCTGTTATAGGTAATGGGGATGTATACTCGCCAGAAGATGCAAAAAGAATGGTGGAAGAAACAGGCTGTGATGCTGTGTTGATTGGTAGGGGGGCACAGGGTAATCCGTGGATATTTAAAAGAACTGTAGAGTATTTAAAGAACGGATTTATAACTGAGGAGCCCACACCAAGGGAAAAAATTGAAATGCTTATTTTTCATTTGAATATGCAGATTCAACATAAAGGTGAGCAAGTAGGAATAAGAGAAATGAGAAAGCATGCTTCATGGTACTTAAAAGGTTTACCTGGTTCATGTGATATAAAAAATAAAATATTTACAATGACTGAAAAACATGAAATTGAGAATTTATTGAACTCCTATCTAGCTACTCTTGGCTAAATAGGAGTTTCTCAATTTTTCAGGTATGTATAAAATTGTTTATATTACACAATAGTATTAGAATATATATATAATGGTAAATGGAAAATGAGTTATGGAGGAGTAGAACAAATGAAGCATGTTGTGAGTGTAAGCATTGGCTCATCCAAAAGAGATCATAGGGTCGAGTTTGTATTCAAAGATGAAAAGATAATTGTAGAGAGAATCGGAACAGACGGGGATATGCAAAAAGCCATAGAAATAATCAGCAGCTTAGATGGTAAAGTGGATGCCTTTGGTATGGGAGGTATTGATCTATATTTAAGAGCTGGAAATAAAAAATATATAATAAAGGATGCAGTACAAATAAAGAATGCAGCTAAAATTACTCCCATGGTAGATGGTTCCGGATTGAAATCAAGTCTGGAAAGAAGGCTTCCAAGCTTTATAAACGATAATATAATGCCTCTCAAGGGCAAAAAGGTTTTTATATTGACTGCTGTAGACAGATATGGTATGGCAGAAGGGTTTCATGAAATGGGCTGTAGCTTGATTTTGGGAGATATAATGATAGCCTTGGGTTTTAATATACCTATATATACTTTGGAGAGATTAGAGAGAATAGCTAGAATTGTGGCTCCTTTGGCTTGCAAACTGCCTTTCAATATGCTTTATCCTACAGGAAAAACTCAAAATAAGGGTGAAAATTTAGCAGGTAAATACGACAAATACTTTGATAGCTCAGATATAATTGCAGGAGACTTTCATTATATAAGGCGTTTTTTGCCGGAGGATGCAAAGGGTAAGATAATTGTCACTAATACTGTTACCAAGGAAGATGTGGTATGGCTTAAAGAAAGAAATGCAGGTATACTCGTGACTTCCACTCCAAATCTATCAGGTAGATCCTTTGGTACAAATGTAATTGAAGCTTTAGCTGTTGCTATACTTAAGAAGGATCCGGATGAAATAAAAGCTGACGATTATTTTGCTGTACTAGATGATTTAGATTTTAAACCTCATATTGTTTATCTTAAAGAAACAAAGGTTTCATAAACTTACAGAATATTAGCATATATTCATATTACCTATAATATTAATATTCAAACGAACTTAATGGAGATGGGAGGATGAAAAAAGCTGCGTTAATTCTATATGGTGATAGTACTAATAAGATAATGTTTTGGATTCTAGGAAGACCTTACGATATAGGTAATATTAATATTGAGTTGGATGGAGAAACCTATGAAATATTCATATTTGAAATCCCTTATACAAAAGATATCAAACATAAAACAAGACAAAGAAAATTAGTCGATAGGTTCTTAAGGGAACAAGGCATACAATCTGTGTTCTATATCGATGATGTGGATGAGGAACTGGAAAGCATTTGGTCAGCTGTCAAGATTACAAAAGCTATAGAAGAGATAGGCACAATTTTAGGAGAGTGCATTTTTAATAAAAACTTTGGTATAATAAGCGAAAATATGGATCCTATTCTTATAGAAACAATATCTGCTGAAGCCTCCAGTATTATGATACTTAAAATGGAACAAGATAAATCTATTATGGAAGAACTGCATAAAAAAATAATTAAAGAAATGGGTCTATCCATCGCTTTTGTAAATGATATAAAGCATTTGATTAAACAATCGGAAGTAATAATATGGGAGAACTCAGAACTTGGAAAGAGATATAAAAACCTTTTTCCAAGTCTGATTATCCATGAAAAGGGAATTTTACTTTTAACAAAAATAATAAAGGATTTTGACTTAGATGATTTAAAAATAAAGTATAGTGAAGAAATCGGAAAATTAATCATTAAACTTTCATCTAAAAGAAACGTATCGCAAATAGCTTCTTATTTTCCCCATGTGCATTTTTACAATGAACAGGGAGAAGAGTTAGAAAAAGGGTGGATTGGGCGGCAGCTTAAGAGGAATAATATAATCTTGACAATACAAAAGTGCTAATTTATAATAAACAAATAGCATGATAAGCAAGCACTGGAAGGACCTTCCTTATGCAGTGCTTGTTATATTAATATATTGGCAATAATCACTAAATCAACCCGCTCTCATTCTTCCTCTTATTAGATATGGACGCTTAAGAGCGGCTAAGTTCAAGAAATCAATACCAGGATAAAAATCTTATAAGGACATATATTATTCACATCAATGGCGTTAATATTTTATATTTTTAAAGGGGAGACGTATAAATGTCAAACAATAAAGAAAACTTATTAACAGTATCAGGGTTGGCAAAATTAGAAGAGGAATTGGAGTATTTACGAGCTACAAAAAGAGCTGAAGTAGCTCAAAGAATTAAGCAAGCGCTTGCCTTTGGAGATATATCCGAAAACTCAGAATACGATGAAGCAAAAAATGAGCAAGCTTTTATAGAAGGGCGAATTGCTCAACTCGAGAATATACTTAAAACTGCTAAGGTTATTGATGATGAAGATATAAATACAGAAACTGTAAATGTAGGCGCCAAGGTGTTGGTAAAAGACGAGGAGTTGGGTGATGAAATGGAGTATACAATAGTTGGTTCTGCAGAAGCAGATCCGATAAATATGAAGATATCTAATGAATCACCAGTAGGTAAATCTTTAATCGGTAAAAAAGTTGGAGATGTTGTAGAAATTCATGTACCTGATGGTATACTTAAATATAGGATTCTGCATATCAAGAAATAGGGGGAATAAGAATGGCTAATGAAGAATTAAATCTAAATGAGATACTTCGGGTAAGGAGAGAAAAGCTAAAAGCTCTTAAAGAAGCTGGAAAAAATCCTTTTGATATAGTCAAATACGATGTCACCCATCATTCTGATGAGATAAAGGATAATTTTGAAGCTATGGAAGGACAGTTTGTATCTGTAGCTGGAAGAATCATGTCCAAAAGAGACATGGGTAAAGCATCCTTCTCTGATGTCCAAGATAGAAACGGCAGAATTCAGATTTACATAAAAACCGATGATATCGGAGAAGAAAACTATAAGGAATTCAAAACCTATGATATCGGAGACATTATAGGTGTAAAGGGAACTGTTTTCAGGACAAAAAAAGGAGAAATATCAATCCATGCAAAAGAGATAACTCTCTTAACAAAATCTCTTCAGCCTCTACCGGAGAAATGGCATGGATTAAAGGATACAGATATAAGATATAGAAAAAGATATGTAGATTTGATAGTGAATCCTGAAGTAAGGGATACTTTTATAAAAAGAACTAAAATAATACAATGTGTGAGAAAATTCTTTGATGATAGAGGATATCTGGAAGTAGATACTCCTGTATTAGCCACTATTGCAAGCGGTGCTGCTGCAAGGCCTTTCGTAACCCACAGTAATGCATTGGATATTGATTTATATTTGAGAATTGCAACCGAGTTATACTTAAAGAGACTTATAGTAGGTGGGTTTGAAAAAGTATATGAGATGGGCAAAGACTTTAGAAATGAAGGTATCAGCGTAAGGCATAATCCTGAATTTACTATGATAGAGCTTTATGAGGCCTATGCAGACTATAATGATATGATGAAGTACTGTGAAGAGTGCATAGCATACTGTGCGCAGGAAGTATTGGGAACTACTAAGATAACATACCAAGGTACTGAGATCGATTTGACACCGCCATGGAATAGAATAACCATGATAGACGCAGTTAAGAAATATTCTGGCGTTGATTTCAGGGAAATCAAAGGTGACGAAGCAGCAAGGGAAATAGCGAAAAAGCTTAACATAGTAGACGAATTAAAGAAAGATTTGAAATACTGCACATGGGGAGATATTTTGAATGCTGCCTTTGAAGCTTATGTAGAGGAACATTTGATACAACCTACATTTGTAATAGATTATCCTGTAGAGATATCACCACTTACCAAAGCAAAGAAGGATGATCCTTCTATAACTGAGAGATTTGAAGCCTTTATTTACGGAAGAGAAATCGCTAATGCATATTCAGAGCTAAATGATCCTATAGTACAAAGGGAGAGATTCCTACAGCAGCTCCAGGATAGAGAATACGGCGATGACGAAGCCTATGCAATGGATGAAGA
>NZ_JAWLCK010000166.1:0-4937 GCF_041687175.1 Lutispora sp. | reverse complement strand
AGGCTTTGTGATTTACAGAACTTCTACCGGAGAGTGGGAACAGGCTGCAGTAGTAAGTGCTAATACTGCTACCTATACAGATACCAATCTTAAGCCTAATACTACCTATTATTATGCAGTATATGCATACAGAGACAGCACTTTCTCTGCACAATCCAATATTGCAGAGGTTTTGACTACACAAGCTGCATCAGCAGCTTTAGCAGCTCCTGAAGGACTCACAGCACAAGCACAGAAACCCAATGAAGTTGTATTAACTTGGCAGGATAAATCAGATGGTGAAGATGGATTTTTACTGTACAGAACATCCACAGGAGATTGGGAAGTGGTGGCAACACTAAGTGCTAATGTAACCACCTATACAGATGTTGCAGTCCAACCGAATACAAAATATTACTATGTAGTTTATGCGTATAAGGGAGAAACACCTTCCACAGAATCGAATATGGCAGAAGTAACAACACCAGGCCAGGCTGCAGCCACAGCGGTGGATTTCACTGGAGCAAGCAACTGGGCATTGGAAGAATTAAAAAAGGCCGTAGAATATGGCTTGTATACAGACAGGATAATGAACAATTATACTCAAAGTATAACACGTGAAGAATTCTGTGAACTGGTAGTAAAGCTCTATGAAAAATTGAAAGGTACAGCGGCCGTTCCTGTATCACCGAACCCATTTATAGATACTTCTAATGAAAACATACTCAAGGCATACGGTGCAGGAATTGTAACTGGAACAAGTGCAAATACATTTTCTCCCAACAATCTCATCACCAGACAGGATATATGTGTTATGCTCTATAGGGCGATAACAGGCTCAGTTCCAAATGTGGATACAAATATAGATGGAGTTCCTGCCTTTGCAGATGAAAGCCTGATAGGTTCCTGGGCTGTCAAAGAGGTGAAATTTGCAGCAAAGAATAATATTATGCAGGGCTCAGCTTCAAAGATTATGCCAAGAGACAATACCAGCAGGGAACAGGCAATATTGCTTGTAGCGAGAGTATATGAGAGATTTACAGGTAAAAAGTAGATAAAGTAAGTTATATGTTGCACAATATAATCTATTTATATTAATAAAGGCTTCCATTGGAAGCTTTTCTTATTGTGAAAAAAGTATTTTCTTCGTACAACTGGGGATGCAAAAAAATATTTTGCAACTTTTTGAAAGAATAATCAATAATTTAAAAGCATTTATTCCACTTTTTTCTTATCATAGAGTTAACATTGCATAATTGGACCAATCTGCCAATAAAACTATATGCTTTATGGGCATATAGCTTTCAAATTATTTTCAAAAGGAAGTGGAGAAATGAATAGGCACAATAGGAACATTTCGTTGTTTTTATCCTTGGTGATGATTTTTTCTATTGTAATATCACCTTTTACGGTAGCCGAAGCAAGTGCACCCACGGCACCTAGGACACCCACCAGGCGAACCATTGAGGATACTTTTTTAGAGACACCAGCTGATATTAAAATCCCAAGTATCAGTACACCAAAAATAGATCCAAACCTTCTTGATTTACGTTTAAAAAATAGGGACAGATTAGAAAGGGAAATCGGCAAGCTAGAAAAAGTAGAAACTGCCGCTAGGGCTCAGGGAGTAACATATAAATTGAAAGATGGTGTAGAAAAACTTCCTGAAACCATTAACTATGATCTGGAACAGATAAGGCTGGACGATATGGTAGCTTATGAAGGGGGAGCTAAGGTAACAGAGCAGGAAGCCATAGATCCGAAAAAATTCAAAGGCTTAAGGCACAACCCGGGCTCTAAGTACATGGTTCTGCCAAAAGATGCTGCCTCAACCTTTACACCAAAGCTTAACAAAATATATATTGATGAAGTGGAAGGCTTAGCCTATAAGGTTACTGAAAGCGGGGAAACAGATTCGGCAGGCAATAAGCAATATGTAGTAGAAACTCCCGAACTTACAGAAGTTTTTGAATCCTACACAATACCAAAACAAGACATAAAACTCACTACAGGAAATATAGCCTATATCGCACCGGGTGTAGAATTGGATCCTGCAAGCGGCATGACTAAAAACTACCTGGCTGCAAGCGATAAGGGCTTCATATCCAATGTTGAATATGATGGAAGCAGACATATCCTTCACCTTACTCCAGGTAAAATGATATTCCAATATCCTTCTAAGGAAGAGCAGGAAAAGACAGAAAAAGAAAAGGAAGAAGCTAAGAAGAAAAAGTTTGAAGGAGATTGGTGGGAGAAGGAACAGTACTCGGATCTAAGAGACTTTGAAGAAGAATCGGAACTGAAAGTTGAAATTAAAATAAAAGAAGGAACCATAGTCATCGAAGATCCAACCTTCCATGCAGACTTTGACCTGAACTGGCTGACCACTCGAGCGGTAGCAGATTTCTATTTTGAATCAAAAACCGTAGCAGATGTAATATTCGAAGGCAATTTGAAATTCAACAAAACCGTTGAAACCTGCATATTTGGATATGATATTGACCTCGGTTCAATAATGGGGAAAGAAAAAGGAAACAGAGCCTTTGTAGGAATATTCCTTGTGCTTGGCGCAAATGGCCAGGTTAATGTGGAAGTGAGAACTATTGCCACAGGCAATGCAAGAGCAGGATTTGCATACAAAGCATTTGCCTACGGTCTTGTACCTTACTTCGTAGGACCCTATGTAACATATAGACCTACTGGATTTGATGCTACCTTTAGCGCCAGTGGGGAACTCCATGCAGTATTAGCTTGTGTACCACAGGTAGGTGTAATAATCTGGGGTGTAGAAATAGGTGCACTACAAATATGGCTGGGATTGAAAGGAGATGCTGAATTCGATATCAAGGGGGGAGGTGGTACTGGTACCGACGGGAAGATTACCGGAAAGGGCTCACTGGATCTCAGTGCCTTTGCGGAAATGGTAGGCTTCCTATTCGGCAAGAGATACTCCATCTTTTATATAGACTTCCCCATCTATAAAGGCGAATGGGTTGTTGGAGAAGAGGTATCAGGAGGTGCAGGGGATCTTATAAGAGAAGTGACAGCCAGCTTCCTTGTAAAGGCTGATGCCAGCACAAATATAGTAGAAGGAAGAGTATTAATTGACAACGGTTCAATACCCTATGCAAAAAGGGATATAGATATAGAAATATATAATTGGAAGACAGATAAGTATAAAATCACACTTAGAAGTACTACAGACGATGAAGGAAACTTCAATATAAACACCGGTTCATACAACTTATTGCCATCAGACTATTTAATCTTTAAAATTACACCGGGAGATGTATATGAAAAAGATAATAAAAAATATAAAGTAACAGGCCAAAGCCGAGAAATATATCCAATTGTTCCTTATACAGAAATGGATTTCAATGTGGATCCTTTCAATGATGTGATTACAGGCGTAGTATCAGGCCAATACAATGGACCTGTTGATTTAGAAGTAGTCCATTGGGATTGGACCAGGACAAAATATACAGCAAACGCAGTAAACGGAGTTTTCTCATTAATGATACCTATAAAGGAAAAAACCAGATCAGTAGAAGGTTACTTAATCTTCGAAGGAGAAAAATATCCTGATCCAGAATATAATGTAAGAAGAGAACCAAATCTTGATGCATTGGAGATAGTATTCATAAATGAATATGAACCAGAAGTTGAGACAGATACTGAGACAGATACTGAGCAACAAACCAGCACTATAAGACAAATTCGAAGTACAAGACCTAGGAAAGGCGACGCAAGAACTAATGAAACTAATACTCAGGAAGAAAATACTGACGACAAAGGCAACAAATTAGTAAAACCCATTAAGATCATCGGAAGCATAACCAATAAGGCAGATATGGGTTTGGTAGAGGTAATGGGAGAAGATTATGTAAGAAATCCAGAATTAAATAATATGCCTGTAAAGCCATATCTGGGAAATGTAAAGATAGAAGCTATACCTCTAATTACTCCAATGATGAACATACTAAACGGAGGGAAATACTCGCATGTAACTGATCCATTGGCTGCAGAAGATGACTGGACTGCCACTGTTCAAGCTAAACAAGTTGTGATGGATGGTAAAGCTACAGGAGCGTCCTCCTTCGAATTCATCGATCCTCAAGCTCTGCACTATAGCTTAGAAATAGAACATGAGGGATACAAGAAAAAGGTTTACTTTGACCCATTTGAATTCCATGTTGAAAATACTGTGCAAAAAATCAATGAATTTGCAAACAGACCATTCCAAAAGGAAATAAGACTAATAACAGAAGAAAGAATAGAATCGGTAGTGAATCCTGCAGATAACCTGCTACCTGGAGATATCATGAGACCTGGTACTGATATAATGAATCCTGGTGACATGATGAATCCTGGAAATAGATTAAATCCAGGGGATATCATGAATCCTGGAAACCTGATGACTCCAGGAAACATCATGAATCAGCAGAACAATACATCTGATATAAACCTGAATAACCTGACTCCGGGAGTAACCATGAAACAAAGCGTAAAACAACCTGCAACAACCAATCTAAACCAATGGAATGCAAAATGGGCTACCAAATTAGGCACCATGGATTTGAGATTAAGTGGAACATCTATATCAGGAACTCTGGTGCAGGGAAAAACAGCCTATCAGATAGAAGGTAAAATAGTAGACGGAGTATTTAAAGGAACCGTGATGATACCATCAGAAACATCTTTGTTTGGTGATATAGCATCCTTTGAAATGCAAATGTCATCAGACGGCAAGACCATAGAATTTAAAAACTTCGGCAGCAATACACAATTAAAGAGCCTGAATGGCACCAAGGCTACTAGACAGTAGGAACATAGTAATTTGTAAGAGCACACCGCATGGTGTGCTCTTAATTTTTGTGCCATCTTGAGGGATTTGACGGAAGGATCTGGATATTAATATTTGGCACAAACTGAAGGATTATCCAAATATATGTCAAATA
>NZ_JAWLCK010000165.1:0-4946 GCF_041687175.1 Lutispora sp. | reverse complement strand
AATGGAGATTTATCTCCATCTTTGATTAAAAGCAATACACCAACAATAGAACCCAAGAAGCCAACAGTTCAACCTGAAGTACCCACGGCAGAACCCAAGATACCGGCAATAACTGTGCCTGAAACGGAGTTTACACCAAAGCCGGAGTTACAGATCCAACCAGAGCTGCAGATTCCTGATGCTACCATTGCAGAAACAACTGATTTGAAACTAAACGGCTTTATGATCAAGAATGTGCCTAAAGATGCAATATCAGCAGGCAAAGGTGAAGGAAAGCTGGTGGTAGGACAATTTTCTATACCTGTATCTCTTACCATTAAAAAGGTATCTCTGGATAAGACCGTCACTGATGGTTCTGCTGAATTATTGAGTACTGTAACCCTGGGCGATACAGGCATATATTTTACTGAGCTGGAGCTAAAGGCAGAAGGTGATGCAAAAGTAAGCGGGTCTATCAGCAAGGCCTCAAGAAGTATCATGGGAGATCTGAAAATGCTGGAATTTAATCAGAGCAAGCTGGATCCCAAAGGTATTATCCATATATATAGCATTCCCTATTTCCACTATCAGAATCTGATTTTTAAAGGACTGGGGAAAATAACTGTGAATTTTGGAAATATAGGCAATACGGCGGGAATATCAATAGAAAATACTATTGGCTCTTTTGAAAATATTTATGGTGCAGGCTTTATCAATTTGCACAGGGGAATTGCTGAGAGCAATCTAGGCTTTGAGACCATTGATAATACAGGTCTTCATTACGCTTATGAAATGGTCTCATTTGATCAGGAGGGCAGGCTTGACGGCATATTTACCATCGATGTGAATCGCACCATGAGGATGGTTATACCTGCAGGATTATGCATAAAGACCAATGATTCCAAATTGGTATACAATGACGGCCGGGTGGATACTGCCAGAAGCTATATCAACGGGATAGTTCTGACCCCTTTTGAAACTTTTGCAGATTCAATAGCACCGCAGCCTAATTCTCCAGCACAGGAAACAGTGATAAACCAGCAAATATTGGATTTCTTAATGAGTGGTAACCAAGATTCAGCATCTCAGTACGAGGACCTGTTGGACAGCTGTTTATACTATATGACTCAGTCGGTGCAAAGCAATGCTCTTTTGATATTCCCTGACAGCAGAGAATTGGAGGAAAGCTGTTCTGCCGTTCCATTCAGGGTAAACAACTGGGATGGCTGTGGCTTCATGATACAGGATACAATGATGACACCCTCAGGAGTTCCCCTTTATGATGCTGGGAAATTAACCAAGGAGCAAGAAGAAGAGCAAAAGGATGCGAAGCTGGGTATAACACCGGGAACAGTGGCGCTGGATTTGAGACGGGATTCATATTATCAAGGCCAGTCACCTGATGATACAAAGATTCCTGAGTGGATGGGCATTGTTATAAAGCATGGACATATATCCATGCCTACTAAATATATAGAAGATGATAATGGCAAGCCAATAACTTTCACACTATCACCCGGTGAGCTTTTGTATGACCAGAACGGTTTTTGTTATCAGAATCAAGCCTATACTCCCGAAGGCATTCCGGCCGATTTTGAGTCAGAGCTTGGGACCTATGAAGATGTTATTGTGAGGAATATAGTGCTGGATCTTTACAACAATATGGCAGATCTTGAGATAGATGCTGATATAGGGGTCCCATTATTCCAACGAAGACTCAAGGTCAAACTGATGAAAGACGATAAATCAGGATTATTTGTATGCAATATAGCCAAGACAGATAAGTTCGATCCTGCAGGAGACGGTCAGGTGAAGGTGCAGATTGACGGCGGTTATATGGATGATTTAGGCATGCATATTGACGGAACCTTGGATCTGGTGCTGGAAGGCGGAGGAAAAGGGCTGAAGCTAATGAATGCAGCGTTCAGCGACCTGATAATTCCTGCAGATAATAAGATGAATAAGCTGGAAAGTGAAGAAGGCAGGGGAGTTTACGGAACAGCCCTCTTCAACAAGCCATATACGGTAAAATTCCATGACTTTCCAATACAGCTAAGGGCATTATCTCTGATTTCAAAACCCCTAAGCATGGTTGTTCAGACGAGAGATGGTACCGGTATTTCTCCGGATGAATACTACGGCAGGACATATAACACTACCATGACTCTATGGGGAGGCATGCAGTTATCTGATAACCTGACTATGAATACCGAGAAGGATGCGGATAGAATAGTGGTCCAGGGAGTTTTCAACAGCCCTAAGATTTCATATGAGAACTGTGCATCAGAAATGAATCTCAACTTTGATGACTTTATGGATATAAAAGGAGTTGCCATCTCAGCGAAAAAGTCAGGGCAAACCGCTGCTTTAGAAGGAGTACCGGAGGATGTAGTCGAGTATGATCTGGATAAGCTTCAAATGTTGTGCAGTGCCTTCAGTTCAATGGAATACGGAACATTCAAGGTTGAAGGACGAATAGGTTTTGATAGGAAGAGAGACCGTTATTTCTTCGGAGTGGCATCCTATTATACAGGACCGGGAATTCCATATGGCTTCGGTGAAATCTTCAATATGGGCAGCCTGTTTGCTTACAACATGGATATGCCAACAAAAACTGACGGTACTTTTGACATACCTCTTCAGCAGCAAGCTTTGATGGGTACGCTTAAGAAGATGGAGGTAAATAAATCAAACAGCGGTAATTATGTGTTTGCAGCAGCCTTTGACAGCACTGTAAGAGTATTAGGTTATAAGATAGGTGAACTAAAGAATGCGGCCCTTATAGTTGAAAAAGGCCCTACAGTTGAAATGAGCAGCCAATTTTGGGGGCCGACAACAATATCAGGACTGACTACCGGAAATCCGCTTAGCCCCATCGGCGAAGCAAAAATAGGATATTATCATAAGAACCGTTTGTTTAAAATGAGCATCGCCCTTTTGGGTGCTGATATGTTCGGCTTATCCGTTAGCGGCACCACAGGCTTTGAATTATGCCCCGACTATTGGGAGTTCTATATGGGATATCCTGATATGATGATGGCATCTTTCCATGGCCTGGATGCTGGTTTTGGCTTTGCTATAAGGAATTCGTCCATTGATGACAGCTACATCAAGGCAAGGGTTCATGTAGGCTATGATACGGGACACGTTGATATTGGAATTGTTTATGTGAGAGGGTTTTTGGCAGTAGGAGGAGAGCTGGGCATCAGCGAGGCTTTAGATGATAAAACAAAATTATGGCTTAGTGCATACCTCCAAGGCGGCATAGAAGGCGGCGTGGTAGCTCTTGGCAAACGTTTTGAAGTAATAAGCCTGATGCTGAACGCCAATGGTCAGCTTGTGGCCCAGGAGGGTTCAGGCTGGCACCTCAGTGCCCATGCTAGAATAAGATACCATGTGGACTTGGTGATAAAAGATATAAGCGGTTCTGTGGGATGGCATATAAGCAAAGATTTTTAGGGTGAAGTATTGCAGTTCAGGTGGAGTCTTTGACTTGACCTGAACTGTGAATGATATTATTAATCAGGGGGTAATAACATGAGCAAAAAATGTACGGTGTTTTTCATATGTCTGGTATTTCTAATGGGAATTACTATTGGAGCCGTGGGAGCAAGCAATCAGGAAGAAATCAAAGCTTTTCTTGACTACAGCCTGAAAATAAAGTTAAATGGGAGAGATTTCAATCCTGTAGGAGCTGATGGAAAGGAAATAAAGCCAATAATATATAAAAGTACAACTTATCTTCCTGTTAGAGCTATAGGCGAAGCTCTCTCTATTGCCGTAGACTATGATGGCAAGACCCATACCGTGTACTTGGGGGAGAAGGATCGAATTCCGGTAGAAGGGAAAGACTATGTTAATAATTATACCAGCCAATACAGTATCGACAAAAACCAGCTTATTGTCAATGGTAAAGAGTATAAATGGGGCATAGTCTACACAGGAACAGCGGGTTATTATGAATTCAGCGGTTTTGTACATCCTAACGGGAATTACCAGAAATTTGGCGGTGTAGCATGTATGGAGGATTTGGATAATACCACCGATGAAGTGACCATCAAGATAAGGGAAAATGATTATCAGGGAAAGGTTTTGAAGGAGCTTGTCATAAAAAAAGGCGAATCCATACCTTTTGAAATAGATATTCCCAAAATCAAAACTTTATATATACAGAACTTAGTCAGTGACAGGGTTCCCAAAAGCACTAATCCGGATATAATGATGATTGCAGAGCCATATTTTAAATAATTAATTGTAATGTAAATTATAACTTGAATTCCAAATTTTATTAATGATACAATAATAATATATAGAATTTGGAAGGATGATCAAGGTGAATGAAGAAAGAATACTTGATCTCGTGACTTCCATTGGAGAGTCCAATGATATTATAGAAATCCGAAGGCTAGCTTTAGAAATAGTATCAATACTAGAAAATAGCAGCACTTTGGATATGCCATCCAAATATCCTTATTTTGACTTGCTCACTCTCCGCGAAAGAGAGATTGTACGATTAGTCTTATCCGGTGAATCAAACCAAGAGATAGCAGAGGAATTGGGATTGTCTATCAATACTGTAAAGATGCATATGCAAAACATTTTTATAAAGCTTGGGATAAGAAGACGGTGCCAATTGTTTAATCGAGACCTTGGAAGATAATATGATTATGAGTGATGATTTCACTCATTTTCTTTTTTTGACCCTATTACAGTATATACAGTATAATATTATCAACAAATACATATGAATATTCAAAAATACGGGAGGTTATATAGATGAAAAACAATATCATTAGGGATATTAAACTTGCTCCTTCGGGACATAAAAAGATTGAATGGGTTAAAAGAAATATGCCTGTGCTTTCCAGGATAGAAGAAGAGTTCACAAAGAATAAGCCTTTCACAGGAAAAAGAATTGTAATGTCAATACATCTTGAAGCAAAGACTGCCTATCTTGCAAAGGTTTT
>NZ_JAWLCK010000164.1:0-5025 GCF_041687175.1 Lutispora sp. | reverse complement strand
TGTCAACATGATTTTTATTGGTTTATTCCGCCTAAAACAAGGCCACATAAAAGTGGCTCATTCATACAAAATACAGCTACTATATCCTATTTCGCATAACCTATAATAATGTACATAATTATATGCCGGCTACATGCATTATATGCATAAATACCTTTTTTGATTACTTTTTTCTTTATTTCTCATTCAAATTATATATACCATTTATTCCATCATATATAGATAGATTTATAGGTTTTTTCTCATCTTGATATATTTCTTCTATTTTATCGCATACTGCATTTACTTGTTTCTCTTCTAAAGGCTTTATAGATAAGAAAAATATATCCTTTGAATCTTCAGAGTCTCCCACTATCATATTTCCATCAAAGCCTGCCAACCCTTCACCTGTGTCAAAGTTTATGTTTCGTATTTCAATGTTCTGGTATTTGTCAGGATCAGCAATAATAATCCTGTCCTTTCTCATATCATTCTGTTCATTCATAAGCTTGTTCTCTCCAATCTACTTTATTTTATTAATACAGCCAAATAAATTTCAACACATCATCAACAAATAGGTGAAAATATAATCCTTTTTATATTATCTGCAAAAAATGTTTTCATATTACGAGAAATGTTTCTATTTTAAAATTTAAAACCTTGTCCCACTATGTTATAATTCAATCATCAACAAGCTTTATATTAAATATTCCATAGCAAATATTATATGGAGTGTGAAAAAATGAAGAAGCTTATCACTATATTAGGAATCGATGAAGAAATTTGCGTATTTTTTAGAAATGAAATATTAAAAATTTTTGGTGACTTATTTGAAGTAGACTACAGAAACAGAGATATGGAGCCGCCACCACCTATAACGGCTTCTGATCTTATATTATATACAGATCCTGAAATGCATAACGAATTCATATCAATTATAAAGTGTAACGCTCCTACCTTGATGATGAGACGAACCATTACCCGAGAGGCTTTGAAAAAGATTAAAAGCATCCCTCCAGGCAAAAGCGCATTAGTTGTCAATATAAATCAATATATGGCCAATGAAACAACGGCTCTCATATATCAGTTGGGAGTATCAGATATAACCCTCTATCCTTATTGGGAGGGAAAAGCTGCTTATCCAAAGGTAGATTACATAATAAATGTAGATCCTCGGAAATATTCATTTCTTCCATCTATGGATGCAGAAGTGATAATAATCGGTCATAGAGTCTTTGATATATCAAGCATATTCGATATTCTTTCCATATTAAGAGTTGATAAAGAAAAATCTGAAGAAATAATTAAAAACTATATGTTCAAGATTCCATCCTTTTGGTATGGATTGCAATCGACCTATGAGAACAAAAGCGTTATGGCTGCCCAATTAAATATACTTTTAGATCAGCTGTCCAGCGGAGTAATCGTAGCAGATGCTTCGGATAAAATTGAATTTGCCAATAGTAAATCTGTAGAAATATTAGGCATGCCGATGGATAGGTTATTAGATCATACTATACATACACTTTTCAATGGTAACAAAAAAATTGAAACAATTTTAAGTAATAAAGAATTTAAGGACGAGCTGGTAAAGTACAATGGCCATGATCTGGTGCTTTCCATGAAATCTGTTGAAAGGGAAAACAATTATTATGGAAAGATCATAATGATAAATCCCTATTATGAAATGATAAATACTCAACAAAAAATTCATAAAAAAATCGTAGGCAAAGGTTATTATTCTAAATACGATTTTTCGGATCTAATAAGTAATGATCCAGTATTTATTCGTACAAAAGAAATATGCAAGCAAATAGCCCCATCGGATTCTACCGTGCTTTTATTGGGTGAAAGCGGCACAGGCAAGGAGCTCTTCGCCGGCTCCATCCATAATAATTCAAATAGAAAATCTCATCCTTTTGTAGCGATAAACTGTGCCACACTGCCGGAAAATCTACTGGAATCTGAGCTCTTCGGCTATGAAGAAGGTGCATTTACAGGAGCAAAAAAGGGTGGAAAGCTTGGACTTTTTGAAATCGCAAACAGGGGTACAATCTTCTTAGACGAAATAGGAGATCTGTCTCTAAACCTTCAGGGAAGACTTTTGCGTGCATTAGAGGAAAGAGAAATCATGCGTATAGGCGGCGATTCAATCATATCTGTGGATGTGAGAGTCATTGCGGCTACAAACAGAGATTTATTAAAGCTGGTGGAGGAAGGCAAATTCAGGCATGATTTGTTTTTTAGAATAAATGTATTCCAAATCACGATTCCACCTTTGCGCAAACGCTATGAAGATATAAAGGTTATAACAGAACATTATCTAAATAAATGGAGTAAAAATATGCATGTTTACAGTGATTTCATCAATTTCTGCTACAATTATAAGTGGCCGGGAAATGTGAGAGAGTTGAAAAATGTGCTTAAATATATGACCACTATATCTAGCTCTTACCTTGCCTTTGATAATCTTCCTGATTATCTTCGCGTAAAGGATTATTACGTTAACAATAAATACACAGGCGAAGAATTTGTTCTGAAACTGCTGTATTATGCAGAAAAAATAGGTATAAATACAGGCAGAAGAACTCTCCATGTTCTATATAATAAGATATATTATGAAATATCAGAAATGGAGATAAGAAAACACATAGATAAACTGTCTAGCGACGGTAAAATTGAAAAAAACATAGGCAGGGAAGGAAATTCTATAACTCCTTTGGGGATCAGCTTCTTATTGAAAAACAACTATATAAGAGAAGAATTTGAATATGAGTTTGAAGATAAAGTCAGAAATGCGGTGAAGTTGCAATGGCTGTAAGAGCAATTATTGCTCCTACAGCCATATTAATTTTAATTATAGATCATAATAGTTAGCAAACTCAGCAGGATGAGGATACTTGTTGAATTGCTCACTCTCTGCTCTCTTCTTTTTAATCCAAAGTTTTATCAATCTTTCTGGGAAAACACCGCCTCGGGTGAGGTATTCATAATCCTTTTCCAATGCATCTAAAGCCTCATCAAGGTTCTTGGGCAGTGACTTAATCTTGGCCTTTTCCTCATCTGAAAGATCATACAGATTGAAATCAAATGGGCCCCATCCTTGAGTAGATGGATCAATCTTATTCTGAACCCCATCCAAGCCTGCCATCAAAATTGCAGCATAAGCATAGTAAGGATTGCAGGTAGCGTCAGGATTTCTAATTTCAAACCGCTTATTCTCAGGGGATTTAGCATAGGCTGGTATACGAATTACTGAGCTTCTATTGGCTGTTGCATAACCAATGGTTACTGGCGCTTCAAAACCTGGCACTAAACGCTTATAGGAATTTGTAGAAGGATTTGTTATGGCACAGAGGGATGGCACATGCTTTAAGAGCCCTCCTATGAAATATAGTGCTGTGTCGCTTAAATTTGAATATCCCTTTTCATCATAGAACAATGGTTTTCCATCCTTGAAAAGCAGCATATGAACATGCATTCCGTTTCCTGCTTCTCCAAAAATAGGTTTAGGCATAAAGGTTGCTGTCTTTCCTGCAGCTATGGCCGCATTCTTGACCACATATTTTATTATCATGGTCTTATCAGCCATTTCAGTCATTGAGCCAAGTTCAACTTCTATCTCAACTTGTCCCGAGCCTCCTACTTCATGGTGATGGTACTTAACATCTACTCCCCATTCTTTAAGCAATAGGCACATGTGGCTGCGAAGGTCATATGTAATATCCTGTGGTGCAGATATGTGATATCCACCCTTCTTAGGAACCTGATAACCAAAGTTCTGCTCATGGTCTACACCAGTGTTCCATTCTGCCTGAGCAGTATCAATGCGATAAGCAGCTCTATTTGGATTATTCTCAAAGCTTACATGATCAAATAGATGGAATTCAAACTCAGGCCCAATTATCATCTTGTCAGCTATACCTGTTTCTCTCATGTATTCCTCAGCTCTTAGAGCAACATTTCGCGGATACTGGTCAAAAGGTCTGTTGTGAGGTTTATCAATGATGCAGACATCTCCTGTCATAGTAAGAGTTGGTATCTCAACAAAGGGATCAATAGCTGCAGAAGCAAGGTTAGGTATAAAAACCATATCGCTATTTTCTACAGGAGCGTAGCCGTAGTTGGAACCGTCAAAACCTATCCCATATTCCATAGTGCCTTCGTCTAATCTCTCAGCAGGTATTGTAATATGGCGCCATCTGCCGTCCAGGTCAATCATTTTGAAGTCTATCATTTTTATGCCTTTTTCTTTGCAGAAGTTTTGTGCCTGCTCCAAAGTTTTGAACATACAAAAACCTCCTATACAATTTTATTTTTGTTTTATATAAAGCAAAACGCATGCCAATAGTATTTTATGGAATAATATAGAGAAATAAAAGGTTCACGGTAAAAGTAAATGGGATTACAATAATAAATTGCATCTTGTAATCCCATTTATTGATTATTAATATATGTTTTTATAAGAAAGGCTTCCATTGGAAGTATTTAATAACAAGGAAGCCTTTCTTGAAATGCATTTAACTGGAAAGTATAAACTTTCCGATGCATTATAAGAAAGGTTTATATTTAAATCATTTATAATAAGGAAACCTTTCTTGAAATCCATTACGGAAAGTTATTATTAAGGTAGATCTATACTTTCCTATGGATTATAAGAAATATTGTAGGAACAAAAGAAGTAAAATTCCAGGTATTCCTAAAAACCCGGCTATCAGGGCTGTTATAGGATTGATTGCTATGTTTATTCCTATAAACCCGCCGAAAATATTCAAAAAGAATAGTAAGGCTGCTCCTATGATACCATTGATTATGAATTTTATTACAATTTTTATCGGTACTACTAATAGCATACCTATTATATAGATAGCACCTATGGCCAAAAACACGGCCAGTATTGTGAAAATATCTATCTGGGGCATAAAGACCCTCCTTTTACTGCAACTTAACCAATACTTGGCTAAATAATATATATTTCATTGTACATGAAATATTACACAAAATTGCAGCAAAAAAGGTTTCTATATGTATCATAGGTCCATTTTT
>NZ_JAWLCK010000163.1:0-5058 GCF_041687175.1 Lutispora sp. | reverse complement strand
TAGTACATTAAATCTTATTGAACCGCCGTATACCGAACGGTACGTACGGTGGTGTGAGAGGTCGGTAGGTGAAATAATCACCTACCTCCTACTCGATTACTTATCTATAACTGCAAGGGGACAGGAAACCACGCATTTGCCACAAACATCACACAATCCTATATCAGTGAATTGTTTTGATATATCCAGCAGTCGGTCATAGCATTTGAATCTATCAAATCCATCAATACTGAGGGCATCTACAGGGCAGGCTTTAACGCATTTCAAACAACTGCCGTTTTTATAGTATAGGCAGTATTCTTCCTCTGCTCTCTTATCAGGGGATATTTCCTGGGACATAATTACTGTACCGTATCTCCCTGCGCTTCCTGCCTTAGCTATCAGCATTCTGTTGACACCAAATTTCCCTAGACCAGCTACATAGGCAGCACTTCTGTGGGACCATCCGGACCTTAAGATTTTCTCATCAAAATTGTGGGTGGCTTTTATTGTTGCTGCCTTTATGCCTATACTTTCAAGATACTCAATCATCTTTTCAGATATATGATTGATAAGGGTGTTGGTCTTCACATAGGACTCAGCCCATTCAGTAGAGACAGCCTCGTCTACTCGATTACTGGAAACAACACTCTCAGAAAAGGGAATAAAAAAGGATATTACTGTTTTTGCCTCTGGAAGAATATCTTGGGGATAAAGGTGTTCGGGTCCTACATTGCTCTTTATGTTTCTAAATAATTGGTCCTCAGCTGATGAGAAACCCACCAGTGGCTCTCGGTAAAAGCCTTTATCTTCTGATTGAGACACATATTTTTTCACCAGATTTGTAAGCTCTTCTCTCAAATTCAAAAAAACCACCCCTTTACTTCATAATAAATAATGGAATTATCATTAAATTTATAGTAGCATAGCAGTCATCCAAGGGTCAACAAACTCAAATGCTTTGCATGGATAAATTCTCAATTAAATATGCTATAATGGAAATATCAGTAATTACAAGGGGGAAGTAAAATGATTGATTCATTTGAGTTTATATTGCCTACCAAGATAAGGTACGGGGCTGGAATACTTAAAGCTTTGGGTGAAGAACTGAGAGATTTGAAGGCTAGAAAAATTATGGTGATTACAGACAAAGGTCTCGTAAATGCGGGAATGCTAGATAAGGTTACGAAAATTATAAACGAAGAAAGTATGGATTATGTAATATACGATGAAATTGAAGCAAATCCAAAGGACTATAATGTAGAAGCCTGTGCGGAAGTTGCCAGATTAGAGTCCATAGACACTATAGTGGCCTTCGGCGGAGGAAGCCCCATAGATGCGGCAAAGGCAGTTGCTGTTTTGGCAAGGCAAGGGGGCAAGGTCAGAGATTATCAGGGAAAAGGAAAAATCAAGGAAGATTGTTTACCACTGATAACTATACCTACTACAGCAGGCACAGGAAGTGAAGTAACATTTTCTTCTGTTATAACAGATACCAGGGAGAAATTTAAGTTTACCATAAAGAGTACTGCGATAGCAGCTAAGACTGCCATTGTAGATCCGGAACTCACTTTGACTGTACCGCCGCTTGTTACTGCAGCAACTGGTATTGATGCTTTGACTCATGCTATAGAAGGTTATACAGCAAACTGCACTGAACCAATAGCAGAAGCTGTGGGACTATACGCGGTAGAATACATATCAGGCAATATTGTTGAAGCAGTTAAAAATGGTAGAAACTTAGCTGCAAGAGACAAAATGATGATGGGAAGCTTATTGGCAGGACTATCCTTCAGCCATGCTGATGTTGCTTCGGTCCACTGCATGGCTGAGGCGCTGGGCAGTCTCTATGATGCACCCCATGGCATGTGTAATGCAATACTGCTTCCTTATGTTATGGAATACAATTTACCTTTTGCAGAATATAAATATGCCAGGATAGCAAGGGCTATGGGTATAGTGGAAAAAAATGATCATGAGGCTGCAGTGAAGGGCATTGAGCATATAAAGGAATTGTCAGAGGAGATAGGTTTGCCTGGAATAAGAACTCTTAATGTCAATCCAGCTGATTTTGAGTTGCTGGCAGAAATGTCAGTTATGAATGGTTCCAATGACAGCAATCCAAGGAAAGTTACCAAAGATGAGTATGTATTGCTGTTTAAAAAGGCATATGATGATAGCTTTTTTAAATAAATATTTAGTGAATATTGATTCTGCGCCTTTAGATTTCACATGATTGTTGAAATTTGAAGGCGTATTTAATACAAAAAATGGATATGATGATATAATTAATGTTTTACAACATATAATATTATAAGTGTACAAGTATATTATGTTGTAAAGGGGGGATAAAAATGTCTGATGACTTTTTGAACAGAATCAAGGCAGCATGGAGAAGATTTATTGAAGAAGACATAATAGACGATGTAGTGAACCCAACGGTTCAGAAGTCATGGAAAAGATGCAAAAAAAATCAGGTTAATCATAAAGCCGGACATGGTCGAAAAGCAGATCCCCAGAAAATGAATTGCATAATGAATAAGAATAGAGAGCTTTTGAAGGTTGCTAGACCTATAATGACTAATTTAAATGATATAGTATTAGGATCTGGATTTGTAATAGTTCTTACAGATGATGAAGGATATATTATCGAATCCATTGGTGAAGAAAGAATAAAAGATGAAGCAAGCAGATTAAACTTCTGTGTAGGATCTCCATGGACAGAGGAAGAAGTCGGTACCAATGCAATAGGTTTGTGCATAAAAGAAGATAAACCAGTGCAGGTAATAGGAGCAGAACATTACTGTGAGAAACATCACCCTTGGACATGTTCAGCAGCTCCTATACACGATGATAAAGGTAAGCTTATCGGAGTATTAAATATGTCAGGAAGCTGCTTTAAAGCCCATAAGCACACTTTAGGCATAGTGGTAGCAGCAGCCTATTCAATAGAAAATGAGCTATCGCTGATAAAATCTCATGAGCTGATAGATACAACTGTTGAATCTATTTCGGATGGGATGATAGTTGTAGACAAGACCTATAAAATAAATAAGATGAATAATGTAGCAGAGAAAATATTAGGTGTAAAGCGTGAAAATGCCATTGGAATGGATATCAGAAGTATTTTAAAAGATGTGGTATTTGAAGATATATTGAATATGAAAACATCTTTTCTAGAGAAAATAGACTGCGATTTTGTAGTAGGAAGTAAAAGAATTCCTTGCAGCACCAAAATAACACCGGTAAAGACATATAGTCACTTAATTGGTATAGTGATTATGTTTAAAGAGATGAAATACTTACATAAAACTGTAAACATATTAACAGGCAACAAAGCCAGATACTCATTTGAAAATATTCTGACTGTAAATCCGAGTATGAAAAAAGCAATTAAGGATGCACAGAAGTTTGCAAAAACAAGAGGATGTATTCTGATAGAGGGTGAGAGTGGGACAGGAAAAGAATTGTTTGCACATTCAATACATAACTATAGCAATAGAAGCGAAGGCCCATTTGTAGCAGTAAACTGCGCTTCTATACCGAGAGAATTGGTAGAAAGCGAACTATTTGGATATGAAAGAGGTGCTTTCACAGGAGCTGTGAAAGAAGGTAAACCCGGTAAATTTGAGTTAGCCAATGGAGGAAGCATATTCCTTGATGAAATAGGAGAGCTCCCATTAGATATACAGGCTAAGCTTCTAAGGGTATTAGACAGTTATACAGTGACAAGGATCGGCGGCAAACATGAAAAGAAGTTGGATGTAAGAATAATATGCGCCACTAATAGAAATCTTTATGAAGAGGTTAAAAAGAGAAATTTCAGAGAGGACTTATATTATAGATTAAATGTTTTTAAAGTTAATACTATACCATTGAGATATAGAATCGAAGATGTAGATATTTATATTGATCATTTTTTAGATAGATTAAATAGCGCTAACTTTACAAATAAACGAGTCAGTGACGACTTTTTATCCTATGCCAGAAGCTATACATGGAAGGGCAATGTAAGAGAATTAGAAAATGTAATTGAAAGAGCATATTATCTATGTGAAGAAGATATAATTACTGAGAAGTATTTGCCAGATGAAATATATTTTCATGAATCAGCAGCAACAAAAGAAATACCAAGATATCAAGATATATCTATAAGAGAAGCTGAAAGACAAGCAATAATAAATGCTTTAATAAAAACCAATGGTAATGCAATAAAAGCCGGAGAATTATTGGAGATTAGCAAGTCATCCATTTATAGAAAGATAAAGGAATATGAAATTGATGTGAAGCTGTATAGGTAGAATACTTATGGGAAAATTCCCAGATGTGAGAATTGCAATTCTCATATCTGGGAATTTTTGCTTTGAAAATATTCTTTCTTTATGAATAGTGTTATCTTCATGGGGCATGGATTAGGCTTCTATGTAACTTATGCTCAGTCTTCATATTAAATTAATGAGATTGGCATGAATATTGCGAATATTGCAGGATGTAATAATCAAATATGCTTAAGGGGGGTGGTTTTATTAGAAGGTATATTATTGAATTTGGATTGGGAATGGACTTTCATGGCCAGGACGTAACTCGTGCAGGAGAGAAAGCTGTACTAGATGCAATTTCCAGAAGCTGTTTATGCGGTTTGCAGGAAATACTGGACATCAACGACTTGAATGATCGTGTGGTAGTAAATGTAACTTTATCTGTAACTAGACCGGAAGAAATTGATGTAGAAAGAATAAAGAAATGTCTACCCGTAGGTAGGAAAAATGTGAAAGCAGTGAAAGGCGGACTTCAGATACCGGGATTATTTATACCTGAGTTTGGAGACAAGGATAACAGCATAGAAGCAGCATTAGCCTGCGTAGAAGTAGAAATAGTTTAGAAGGAGGGATAGGCTTGAATTTATCAAATTATCAAATAATGGAAATGTATAGAACAATGAAGAGGATTAGAGAATTTGAAAACAAAGCTATGGACTTATTTGGAGAGGGACATATACCAGGATTTGTTCACCTATACATGGGAGAGGAGGCTGTAGCAACAGGAGTATGCTCCAATCTAAATGAGGATGATTATATC
>NZ_JAWLCK010000162.1:0-5067 GCF_041687175.1 Lutispora sp. | reverse complement strand
GTAGTTGTAGAAGGTAAGGAAGCAGGAGGGCATCTGGGTACGGACAGATCTATGAGGGAGATACTGCCCGAGGTATGCAAAGAGGTAGATATTCCTGTAATAGGTGCCGGAGGTATAATCACTGGAAGAGATATAGCAGATGTAATCAAGCTTGGCGCCAGTGGGGTTCAGATGGGTACCAGATTTGCTGCCAGTGTAGAATCCAATGCCTCAAAAGAAATGAAGGAACAATATATAAAAGCAACCAGGGGAGATATTGTACATGTAAACAGTCCAGTAGGCTTGCCCGGTCAATGTATAAGGAACGATTTCTATAACATGATAGAAAAGGGAGAATCAGAAGATAATAGCAACTGCATAGCATGTTTAAAGCGATGCAGCCATAGTTTCTGCATAATGAATGCTCTTGTCAATGCCTGTGAACAGGGTAAAGGGGAAAAAGCCTTGATGTTTGCAGGGGAGCTTGTATATAAGATTAAGGATATACTGCCTGTGAGACAGATATTTGAAAATCTGCTGAAAGAAGTAGCGGAGGTAGACTAACCCCCGCTTCTTCTATCTTGGTCTGGATATCTCTATATTGACTTTTCTGCCCATCAATCTCTTGCCGGAGCAATACTTTATTATATCCTTTGCAGCATCACTGGTTGCATTGACAAAGGTGAATTTCTCCATAATATCAATATCTCCGATGTCTTCTTTATCTGTATCTGCGTTATCGCTGAAGAATTGAAGCAACGCCCTTGGATTTATTCTATCCATTCTTCCTATGTTCAGGAACAATCTAACATAGGTACTCCCAGCACCTATATTATCTTCAGAATAATTAGCTCCCATTTCTTTATCAAGAACCATGCTAATTAGAGCAGCAGCTACATCTACAAGATTGAATTCTTCATCCAGTTCGGTAGCCAAAGGCACAAATCTTTTGTGCTCTTCTTTTTCTATTGCTTCCCTGACCTTTGCTACAGTTCCTTTATATTTTGTTAAAAATATTTCATCTATGGAAGGCACTTCTTTTCTTCTTATTTTGCTTCTGGTGAACTTTTCTATTTGCTTCAGTATATAGTATTCTCTTGATGTTACCAGGGTATAGGCTGTACCTTCTCTGTTAGCTCTGCCGGTCCTTCCAATTCTATGGACATAGGATTCTGTATCCTGAGGTAGATCATAGTTGATTACATGGGATACATTCTCAACATCTATGCCTCTTGCTGCCACATCCGTGGCCACTAAAAAGTCCAGATTACCCTCTCTGAATTTTCTAAGGGTACTGAGTCTATGAGCCTGGCTCATGTCACCATGCATTCCTTCAGCGTCATATCCTCTCATATCCAATGCTTCTACCAGCTCATCCACACCTTTTTTTGTTTTGCAAAATATGATAGCACTGCTGGGTTCATCCACATCCAAAATCCTGCAGAGAGCTTCAAATCTATCTTTTTGTTTTACTTCATAATAATATTGAGACACGGTTGAAACCGTCATAGCATTTTTCACTATAGAAATATGCTTAGTATCCTCTGCCATGTACTTTCTGGAAAGCTTTCTTATTTCATCGGGCATGGTGGCTGAAAAGAGCATGGTTTGCCTGTTTTCATTGGAATTTCTTATAATCTCTTCTATATCATCTATGAAACCCATATCCAGCATTTCATCAGCTTCATCAAGAACCAGAAATTTAATTCTACTTAGGTCTATAATATTTCTTCTGATGAGGTCAAGAACTCTACCCGGAGTTCCAACCACTATATCTATGCCTCTCTTCAGGGCATTTATCTGTCTTTCTATAGGCTGACCTCCATACACAGGCAGCAATTTTACCTTTGTATACTTGGCTATGCGGTTTAATTCATCATTTACTTGAATTGCCAGTTCTCTTGTAGGTGTAAGTATTATTGTGTCTATCTTTCCTTGTCTGCTGCTGTCTAACTTGCTAAGTATTGGGGCACCAAATGCTAAAGTTTTACCTGTGCCTGTCTGAGCCTGCCCAATAACATCAAAACCTTCCAATACAATAGGTATTACCTCTTCTTGTATTTTTGAAGGCTCTTCAAACCCCATATCATCTATTGCCTTAAGTACTTTTTCATTTAATCCCAAATCACTAAATTTCATATTATCCATTAAATCCCTTCCTTCTACTATTCTTTTTATCACAATTATTATTTGCCATTTACAATACAAAAACCCTATAAGAATTAATTCTTATAGGGTTTATTGCTAATATAGAATTATCTTCTAAAGCCTCTGTTGTTCTGTTGCTTTCTAGCTTTTCTGCATTCAGGGCATCTCTGTGGTTCATTCTCAAAACCCTTTTCTTTGTAGAAAGCCTGCTCACCTTCAGTGAACACAAACTCTTTGCCACAATCCTTGCAAGTTAATGTTTTATCTGCCATTTCAACATTCCTCCTTTTCAATTTTTAAAAAGTTTAAAACTGATTGACTCAACGCTTCAAAGGAGAAATGTTGTTAATCTCGTTTTAATCTTTAAAGTGATAACTCATCACACTTCTTGATAAGTATAACACCACTATTTACAAATTGCAAATGTTTTTTGTCTTCTTTTAATTTTTAACACCTTTTTTTATTATTTCATTTTCTGGTTTGTATATATCCTCAGAAATGACTTCTGAAATTAATAATTGATTATTTTCATGAGTGTCTCGTGTGACCCTTACTTTATAACCTGGAGATCCTTTTCTTACAACCACTGTTTCTCCTGCCGGTAAATTAGCATCCTCAATGGTTTCAGTACTTGGTTGGATCTTTTGGTAGACATTATTCTTTATTATATATGTGCGATTTTTCAACTTAGAATTTGAATATAAGTTAATGTAAATATTTTTTTCTTTTAAGTAAGCTTCAATGAGAAGTGGATATCCTAAATTATTTTTGAACTTTAAATCAATATTTCCCCAAGATACCGTTGCATCCAAGCCTAACCCTATATAGGATGGTGGCCGGCCATGAGCCTTTCTCTCTACAATCTCCATACCGCTATCTAGCATGGCTCTGTATAGAGTAGAGGATACCTGGCATATGCCTCCACCTATGCCTGGCTTATAGTTGCCATCTTCCAGCACAGGTGCTGCCTGGAATCCTCTCTCTCTTGTCCTTTCTCCTACATACTCGTTGAAACTGAAAATTTCTCCATCCATAAGTATAATTCCATTGATGGCATTTGTAGCTAACTCAATATTATTTATTCTGGCAGCTGAAGAAAAAGAAAAATCTGTGCTGGATGAAGATATTTTTGCATCTATAGTTTGTAAATCCTCTGCAGTTATAGAAGCTTCCATTTCTATTACAGGAGCTTCTATTACGATCTCATTTAAAACTCCCGATTCAATGCTCCTTTTTATTTGTTCTTCAAGCTTTTTCACATCAAGCCTATAACCTTTAATGTCATCAATGACTTCTACTTTCTCTCCTGGGGTCACTCTAGCCTTTGCATTTTCCGGTTCTCTATTGATATCCTTTTCAACGATGCTGACAAACTCTCCAAGATAGACCTCATTGAACTTATAATCAATATTATATCTGTTGGATAGACCATGCTTAATGAGCTTATACTTATTAAGAGAGCTCAAGCTTTTACCTGTCTCAACAGCCTTGTTAACCCCAGCCTCAATATCGTAGAAAGATATTAGCCTGGAGCAATCCACTTTATAGTTCTTGCCGTTGATAATTATGTTGAGCCCTTTTTCAAACAGAGGAGCAATGTATTCAGATTCGATAATTTTGTTCCCCTCCATTTTGGTTTTGCCGCCTAAATCTATCCCTGCAACCTTAATACCAGGGTATATAAGCTTTTCCCACTGGGAATTTTTATCGTATACCTCCCAAAAGAAGCCAAGTAGCAATCCGATAACACATATAATAAATTCCAATCCAATAATCTTAGCAGCTTTGGTAAGTCGATATTTTTTCTTTTCCATAGAATCCCTCAAATCTTAAGGCATATTTATGGTGTGTTGCTACTCCTCTTTCTTAAAAAAACTCATAATATTATTTATTCTTTGGGTCTCATATTTGATTATGTTATTCTGTTCTTCAAGCATTTTTTGCTTAGCAAGTATTTCTTCTTCGTAGTAGTCTATCATTTGTTTTAGCTTATTAATTTCTTCCTTATGCTTATATATGGTACTGGTTACCGCATTATTGTAATCCCTGGCAAACTCATTGAGTGCTTTTAATCTTCTTTCTCCGTCAGACATGAGAATGTTTATGTTTGTATTTGATGCATTGATTATGTTCATGACCGAAGCTTTATGCACAGCGTAAGGCAAGTTTTCCGGAAGAGCGTTAATAAAATTTCCCAGCATGAAAATTGTATTGATATTGCTGTTCTCCAGCTCATAAGCTGCATATATCTCTTCTATAGACTTATTCTTATCATAGTTCATTCTTTCAAACCCAGACTTATTATCCTCTCTGTTTGATGGTTTTAGCTCATGACTATTGCTTTGTGGTTGCTTATTAATATCACTTACCTTTTGCGTCAAAATCGGCTCTTCTGGCTTTTTCTCTTTATTTACAACTCCTTCTCCATTTCCATTGCCTGTTTTTTCTACTATTCTGAATTTTTCCAACATGCTTATCATCTTTGACATAACATCTCTCCCCTTATATAATTTATAAATTTTTCTTTTATGCTATAGTAAATCAATTAAGAAGTTATATTCTGTAATCACATGAGATGATAAATAATTCCTCTTCCCAGTAAGATAGATATAAGTAAAATCACAAAACCGGCTAAAAAATATGTAAATTTCTCAGTAAACTTGTAGTTTCTTTTTAATAAAAGATGATTAAAAAATTTTATAGCTTTATTGCAGATAATCAAAACAAAGGTACTGGTAAGAAGCACAAACAATACTAACTTTAACATAATAATAATTCACATCCTAAATTAATTAAGGAATAGTTTGTAATTTAAATCTAATAGTCAAAAAATATACACAATTATATATTATCATACATAATTCGCCAGTAGATGTAAATACTTCTGATACTTTTGTACTATTTTTCTTATTTTTTCTCTTATTTCAACATATCACTGAG
>NZ_JAWLCK010000161.1:0-5078 GCF_041687175.1 Lutispora sp. | reverse complement strand
TAATAATTAATTTACCTAAAACAATTAAATACAACTGTTCCAAGTCATTCTACATTTATGCAAAAATCATTCCATAATATTCAGTGAAAATAATAATATTTTAGAATGGTAATCTGCTGTTTTTCAGCATACTAGCCATTAAAACAATAATATTTCCATTTATAAAAATCAGCAGAAGAAGGAATTGTGTTTTGAAAATAGACAGACATGATTACAAACTGTAAAAAAATGATACACTTTTTTCTACCTACTTAGAAATGTGTATCACTTCTTTACAATTCATCATATTTTTCTTCTAATCCATATTGTATATATGATTTGACTAATTCTGATTTATAATTGGTAGCTGATATAAATTGTGATGTTAACTCCCTAATTTGAGCCTCTCTATCTACAGCATTCCGCTCATTTCCTATATATAGGTTAATATTGTATAGACCCACAATTGCAGCTATGCATAATATTATAAATATAGAACCCATAATCTTTAACAGTTTCGATACGCTCAAATGAATTACCTCCTAAAAGATTTTCAGTTCTACATATTATAACATAATTATGCAATTATTTTAACTATTTAGCCAATTATGTCGAAATTTATCATATAAATCAAAAAGTCATCCATAGATTTACTTAACCCAATATCTAGGTATTTTCTATATAGAGCTGCTCGGGATATATTCATTGCTTCAGCTGCTGCTCTGAATATTAAGCATATGTAGATAAAATAAACAAATCTTCAGCAAAATAATCTCGAGACTCTTTTGTATCAGAATCAATTATTAAACATATATAAATTTCTATTGTAACAAAATGACACATGATATCAGATTTTTTGCTTCATGTGTCATTTATATACAACTTATTAAATTTTGAATCTGCTCACCAATTCTTTAAGCCTTAGCGCCATTTCCTGCTGTTCTTGAGCAGACTTTACTAACTCTTCTACTGCTTCAACGCTCTCGCTTACAGTGCTATATATTTCTTCAGTACCTGCTGCTGATTCCTGAGCAATGGCGGATACATTCTGTATGGAACCACTAACTTGTTCGATAGATGCATTCATGGTTTTCACTGCAGATAGTATCTCATCAGCCATTTTATTTATGAACTCGGCATCTTTACTGTACTGCTCCCCTGTATTCATCAACAATTGATAACTTGGTTGCATTTCATTGGATAAGAAATCAAGAACTTCACTTGAACCCATGGAGAGATTTCTGAAAGCCGCTTCTACTTTGTCCACTACAATATGTATGTTATTCACAGCTTCGCTTGACTGCTCAGCAAGCTTTCTCACTTCATCAGCAACTACCGCGAAGCCTTTCCCTGCTTCTCCTACCCTTGCAGCTTCTATAGCTGCATTTAATGCCAGAAGATTGGTCTGAGACGCAATATCTCCTATAGAATCAGCCATAACCTTTACTTCATCAACTACCTGACCTTGCTCTATAGCTTTTTTGATTACTTCATATTTTTCTTTATAAAGTGCATTGCCTCTTTCCATAGCTTTAGCTGACTCATTTTTTATTGCAATAGCTCTTTCATGAATTTCTTGCGAAGATTTTTTCGCTTCTTCTGCTTTAGTTTCAAGGTGAATTGCAGCACTTGAGATTTCTTCTGTAAAAGCATTAACCTCTTCAGTGGTAGCACTCAGCTCCTCTGCCCCTCCTGTTATTTCTTCCACTGAATGATTTATTCCTTTCATTCTCGTAGCAACTTCTTCAACTGTAGTTTCAAGTTTCTGAGTTTCGCTTGATACTACTTCTGTTGTGTCGTTTACTTCAGAAATAAGGCTTCTAAGATTGGAAATCATTTTATTAAAGGCTATGCCTATTTTACCTACTTCATCTTTGCTTTTTATCTGTAATTGTGAGGTCAAATCGCCTTCATTATTGGAAAGTTCCGTCATCTTGTTAGATATATCAGCAAGTCGGGAGATTTTTTTGTTTAGAATAATAAAAGTGAAGAGTACAAATACCACAAGCAATGATGAAGTTATTACAATTATCATAAATAGAAAGTCTGTTTGAACCATTATTTCTGAAGTGTAGGCTTTAGCTTCTTCATTTATTTTTCCTTCAAATAATTCTAGATATTCCATCATTGTAGTTTTACTTGCTTCATAGCCTGAATTGGTTACCAGAAATTCAGCCATTTCTTTGTCTTTATTTTCGTATGCCTCAAGAGCTTTCGCTTCAGCCTTAGTAAGGTTATTAGAAACAGAAATGGCATTTTCCAAATAATTCATGCTTTCTTTGGAGACATTTAATTCTTTGATTCTGTTTAATATGCTTTCTACAGTTTTGGTTTCGTTTATCTCTTTTAAATAGTTGTTATAGCTTACTTCCAGGCCAAACTGAACATAGGCTTTAACTTGATCTGTCTTATATTCTGTAACCTCTATCAGTTCAGAAGCCAAATCTCGCATTTCAGCTTGTCTGCTTACAGCATTTCGTTCTTTCTCAATGCCTGTATTAAAGTAGTATATACTGGTGCCCGTTAATAAAGCTAGAATAATAAATATAAATCCCATGACTTTTAATAATTTTGAGATGTTCAGAATAAGCACCTCCTACATGGTAATTATTACTACATAGTTTATCATAAAAATACATAAAACGCCATATTTAGATAAATAATGTTAAAAATCGTAAATATTGAACTATCATGAAATCACTTTATATTATACTTCTCCATCTTCCTATATAGGGCTGCTCTAGATATATTCAAAGTTTCTGCTACCTTTGACTTATTTTTATATTTCTCCATGGCTTTTCTTATAGCATCAGCTTCTATTTCTTCCATGGTGGGAAAGTGATCCTGGTATTGCAGATTGAGCTGGCTGCTGCTTTTTGGATCCTGCTCTGTCACATAGAGAGGAAGATCCTTTTTAGAAATGATCCCATCCTCATCCATTACCACGGCTCTTTCGATTATATTCTCCAGTTCCCTTATGTTCCCGGGATAATCATAGTTATTAAGTATCTTTAGAGCATCCTCTCCCAATCTCACATCTCTTCCCGTTTTTTTGCCCATCTTGCTGAGCATGTTGTCTATATAATATATGATATCTTCTTTCCTCTCCCTCAAAGGCGGAATAAATATCTTTATTACTTCAAGCCTGTAATACAAATCTTCTCTGAACTTCCCTGCAGCAACCAAGGCTCTCAGGTCCTTGTGGGTTGCAGCTATAATCCGCACATCCACAGGAAGCATCTTATTGCCTCCTATTTTTATGATTTCTTTGTTTTGGATCACCCTCAGTATTTTAGATTGAAGAGCGATATCCATATCACCTATTTCATCCAGCAAAAGAGTTCCGCCGGCTGCCATTTCAAAAAAGCCCGGATGTCCACCTTTTTTTGCTCCTGTAAAAGCCCCTTCCTCATAACCGAAAAGTTCACTTTCCAACAGATTAAAGGGTATAGAAGCACAATTGACAGCCAGAAAAGGCTTGTCCTTTCGGGGACTGTTCTTGTGCACAAACCTTGCCAATACTTCTTTGCCCGTTCCGCTTTCTCCCTCTATAAGAAGGTTTGAGTCAACCATGCTAGCCTTTAGGGCATATTTCATAACTTCCCTCATGGCCTGGCTCTTTCCTACCACCAGATCGCTCTTATTCTCATTTACTTCCTGCAGTTTCCCATAAAGCTGCTTTATGGTGGTGTTGGCATATTCCAGCTTGTCATTGAGTTGCTTTATCTCGGTTATATCTCTGAATATGGATATGACGCCAATGATCCGTTCACCATCCAGTATAGGTACTATATTTGATATGACGGTGGCGTCAAATACATGGGTGGTTATATCTACTAATTTTTTACCTGTTTCCAATACTCCAAGCATGCCAGAATCAGGCACCACATCCTGCACATGCTTGCCCAGAAAATAGCTTTTGTCCTTCTTGGTTATCCTGGTATTGGAGTTGTTTACATAGACAACAATACCTCTATGGTCTATTATGGATATACCATCATGGAGGCTTTCCAATATGAATTCTTTATCCTTTATTATCCTTTCCAGCTTGCCCATAGCATCACCTGCTATATAGTTTTTTTATTAGTATAGTATATGGAAGATAGGATGTCTATTGAGTTCCCTTTGCTATTCTAAACCAGCATGTTTCATATTTGTCTATAATGATTCCTTAACTATTAAAAATAATCGGGGTGTTGACTGATAAGATCTTTACGAGCCTGTTTGTTTCATTTCTCCACGTATGTGGCTCTGTAGCCTTATAATGAGCACTGTCTCCAGGATACAAAATATACTCTTCATCGTTGTAATACAAAGTCAGTATTCCTTCCAACACATAAATAAATTCCTCACCAGTATGTGGAGATTTAGCTGGAGCACCCTTATCATCTCCCGGTAAAATTGTTACCAACATGACTTCTATGTTTCTATCTTTCATATCCCCTGACAGGTTAGATAAAATGTAGCTATAGTTTTCATATTGAAAGGATTCTTGCTCATAGCTTCTTAATACCAGTGAACGATTTTTTTTGGGAGGTGCGAAGAATACGGACAAATCTGTATCTAAAGCATCAGCTATGCTCTTTAAGGATAAGATAGCTATAGAGGTTAATCCTCTTTCCACTTGTGACAAAAATCCAACTGATAGACCTGTCTTTTCACTTAAATCCTTAAGTGTCATTCCTTTTGAATTTCTAATATCATTTATTTTTTGACCTAATTCTTCCTTCATATGCTCACCTCTCATAATATTATGTGAAATTTCTCTTTTCATAAGTCTATAGCACTTTCTTTCTTGATAAAGTTACAAAATATTATAATTTTATCAGCGACATAGATAAAACCGTAAAAATTTTTGCTTTTTTCTGAATATTATATTAACTACATTTATTCTATATAAGATTGAAAAATCCTTTATTTTTTAGTAATGCTAAATCTTTTTTTATTTAATTTTATATATATTTAATACACGAAATATTTTCGTAAAATTATATATCAATTAAAAAGCCTCTTAGATATAATATAACTATACCTAAGAGGCTTTTTTAACTATTTATAACTGTTAAAATCCCTGGTGTTCTGTTCTTGTTATAATCTCA
>NZ_JAWLCK010000160.1:0-5137 GCF_041687175.1 Lutispora sp. | reverse complement strand
TAAAACTTTAACACCTAAGGATGCAGACTTTCTCAACTCTTCTGCGAATTCCGGGTCCATGGAAAAGTTTGGTGAAAAAGCGTGAACTCCTTTCATTTGAATCAAAAAAATGATAAAACCTTCATAACCATTGGCAACAGCAGCCGCCATTTCCTCTATATGCTTCCTGCCTCTTTCTGTAGGTGCATCAGGAAACATAGCCAGTCCGTTATCTTCCAATGTAACGCCTTTTACCTCTATAAAACCTCTGGAATCTTCCTTTTCAAAATAGATGTCAAATCGGGAATTTCCATAGGTTACTTCTCTCTTTATATTATTTACATTTAGCAAGGCAGGTATTTTATTATTTTTTACTCCTTCAAATACAACTGCATTTGGTATCTGAGAATCAATATTTATCAGCATATCTCCCTTATAGGCTGCAATTAAAGAATAAGCCGTTTTTCTACCAGGATTTTTGGCTTTTTCAAGTATAACCTTTGTTCCTTCAGTAAGAATCTCTCTGCACCTTCCCGTATTTCTAACATGGGCGATCTGTTCTTTTCCATCTACCAAAACATGGGCAATGAATCTGTTTGGCCTTTTTATGAACTGAGCTTCAATTACATCATCATACTTCATGCTTCAGTATTTCATCCAATGCCTCTATAGCATACTGGATTTCCCTCTCAGTATTGAAATGGTTGAAGGAGAAGCGAACTGTTCCCTGAGGAAAGGTATCAAGAGTTTTATGAGCCGAAGGAGCACAATGAAGGCCACATCTTGTTGCTATACCAAAATCCTTATCCAACAAATATGATATCTCTGCATTATCCCTATCCCTGCAATCTAATGATACAACTGCAGTTCTGCCTTCAGTTACTTCAATTCCTACCAGCCTCACGTTTTCCAGGGTTTTGGTACTCTCTATGAAGGCTCTGGTAAGTTCAATTTCCCTTTCCCTTATGTTTTCTATACCTTCTTTTTCAATATATTTTAATGCTTCATTCAAGCCAAAGATTCCAGGGATATTTATTGTTCCACATTCAAACTTATCCGGCATAAAGGGAGGAATCTCCTCGGAGTCCGACATGCTTCCAGTTCCTCCAGAAACCAATGGTTCCATTATTTCTGCCATTTCGTCCGTAATAATAAATCCGCCTATACCCTGTGGACCAAGCAATCCTTTGTGTCCCGTAAAGGCAAGACCATCAATATTCATTTTCTTCATATCTATATTTATGGCGCCTGCTGTCTGGGCAGTATCTACAACAAACTTGATATTGTGCTTCTTGCATATCTCACCTACTTCATATATAGGCATTATAGTTCCGCAAACATTGGACGCATGTGTCATTATTACTGCCTTGGTGTTTTCTTTAATATTCTTTTCTATATCCTTAGGATCTAATCTGCCTTTTATATCACATTTTACTTTTGTGAAATCTACTCCCTTTTTGTGCATCTGCATTATCGGTCTCATAACAGCATTATGCTCCATGGATGTAACAATGCAATGATCTCCAGGCTTTAACAGACCTTTGATTATGAAATTCAAACTATATGTTATGTTTGGAGTAAATATAACATTATTGCTATTGGAATAGTTAAATAGCTTTATCAATCTTTCCCTCGTGTCCAGAACTACTTCTGCCGCAGAGTAAGCGCTTTTATATCCACCTCTGTTTATATTCGTTCCTATATTCTCTATGTAATCTATCATAGCTTTTGCTACACCCGGTGCCTTCGGATAGGATGTAGCTCCGTTATCTAAATATACTCGCTTCATAATAATCCCTCCAATGATTTAATAGTACTACAAAATTACCTTCTTAGCTACAAATACATTATTGATAGTTTCTATTGTGTTAGCTTTTATTATAGATATTTTGAATGCTAATTTTTTAACAATCTGTATTATACTTAATATGCATAGAATTTATTGGGAGGTATAGAAATTGAACGGGAAAAAAGGAATAATTCTTACCGGAGCTGTAGTGGGCATTATAGCGGTATTATTGGTTAAATTCGGTAATCCCGGCAATATGGGTTTTTGCATTGCTTGCTTCATAAGAGATATTGCCGGAGCATTAGGACTACATAGTGCAGGTGTAGTTCAGTATGTTCGTCCAGAAATCATAGGGCTTGTAATGGGGGCCTTCTTTATGTCCGTTGCAGGAAAGGAATTCTCCACAAAAGGAGGTTCTGCACCTTTTACTAGATTTGTTCTCGGTTTTATAGTAATGGTTGGTGCTTTGATGTTCTTAGGCTGCCCACTAAGAATGATATTGAGAATTGCAGGAGGAGACTTAAATGCAATTGTAGGGCTAATAGGATTTGCGGTAGGGATTTATATAGGTATTATCTTCCTCAATAAGGGATTTAGCCTGAAAAGAACTTACAAATTACCTGAATTTGAAGGCTATCTATTTCCTGGCATCATAGCTGCCCTATTTGTATTGTTATTGGCAGTCCCTTCTCTTCTCATATTCAGCCAAGAAGGACCTGGCGCTGCACATGCACCTGTGTTGATGTCTTTGGCTGCAGGCCTTATAGTGGGAGCATTGGCTCAGAGAACAAGGCTTTGTACCGTTGGAGGTATAAGGGACTTAATACTATTCAAGGACTGGCATTTGATTTCAGGCTTTATAGCAATACTGGCAACTGCTTTAATTGGAAATATTCTTTTCGGTCAGTTTAAACTGGGCTTTACAGGTCAACCTATAGCTCATACAGACGGTTTGTGGAATTTTCTTGGAATGGCTTTAGCTGGTTTTGGATCTGTATTATTGGGAGGATGCCCTCTAAGACAATTGATTTTGGCTTCTGAAGGAAATATTGATTCTGTAATAACAGTAATGGGCTTGACCTTTGGAGCAGCCTTTGCTCATAATTTTAAACTGGCGTCATCGGGTAACGGACCCACGCTTAATGGTCAAATAGCTGTTATATTGGGATTTATAGTTGTGCTGGCGATAGGTTATTTCAATATTGAAAAATCTGCAAATGTAGAATTAAAGGAAGGTGTGGAAATTGAAACAATGTAAAGTAGATGCGAGAGGAAGATCTTGCCCGGAACCTGTGCTTATGACAAAGAAGGCACTACAAGATAATCCTGAAGGTTTAGAGGTATTAGTGGATAACTTGACAGCTAAAGAGAACGTAACGCGCTTTGCCAAGAATTCAGGTTATAATGTTGAGGTTTCTCAAAATGGTAGTAATTACATTTTGAGTATTAATAAATAAATGGCTATGGAATATATTGCAACATTCTTTACTCACTTTGGAGCTATAAAATATAGTCGATTTTTAGCAAGCAAAAATATATCATCGGAAACTATGCCGGTACCAAGAAAACTCAGTTCAAGTTGTGGTATTTGCGTTAAGTTCAATACCGAAGAGAGCATAAATACTTTGATAAGTGAAGATATAGAACGGATATTTCTACTGGAAGGCTCTGAAACTAAGGTTATTTATGTAAATGAATAGGAATCTGTCTAGACAGATTCCTATTCATTTACCTTTGATTCCAGCTCAGATAATAAATCAAGATACTTCTTTTGGACCCCGGCACCCTCTGCCTTCTTTTCAAAATTGCTGCTTTCATCGTCTATTATGTCTCGTGTTTCTTTTTTCAGGTTGTTTTCAGCAAATTTATATACCACATTATCTTCCTTATGAATATGCCTTTTCAATAGATTGACATACCCCATGGCATTAGCAATGATATCAAGCTTCGCTTCTTCATCCCCTGCCTCCAGCTTCCTTAATGCTTCCTCCAACTCACTCATATAAAGTCTTCCCATATCATGCTCAACCAGCATACCATGTTTCACCAGCTTCTCTGCTGCAAAGCCCAGTTCTTCCGTCATTCTGTTGAATAGCATTATTTCCTCTTTTCCATGGTGATGTTTGTCAGCATAATTTCTTACAAAATCGATGATCTTATAAAAATCTTCATAAGCTACTGCTTCATTTTTTAATACTTTAAGACAGTATTTTCGTGTAACTTCTAACATTCTAAGTATATTCTGATGTTCCATCATCATAATGTTTATACTGTTCAATTCATCAACCTCCAGACTATGTATAATTCAGGGTAAAGAGCATACTATTACCCTTTACCCTCACATCTATTCCTTAATGGATTCCTTTAATCTTCTAAGCAAAACATCTACATCAAAACCGTGAACAGCTGCAGCCTCTTCCAGAGTCTCTGCCTGAGCCGAGGGTCAACCTACACATCCCATACCAAAGCTCATCAAAATCTCAATGCTCTCGGGATAATTCCTTACTATTTCACCTATGGTCATGTCCTTGCTAATAGCCATCTGTGCACCTCCTAAATCCTTTCTCAAATTTATTATTCCTCATATCTCTTAAATAAAATATTATTTTCAAGATGTATATGCAGGAAAATATCTCTCTCCATTTCCTGAAGTTTTACATATGTCAGATCATAAGTTCTGCATGCATCACCTGGCAATTCATAGTCGCAGGTAACTTTCCTTAATTCCTTCAGTATATTTCCTGCTGATTCATGCTCATCCTGGAGACTTCTTATACCTTCCAGCATATTATCCTTAGCTTTCCCTTCTTTTGCCTCTTCATATGCCTTCATAAGAGGAAATAAAATCTCTTCTTCTTTTTTGAGATGGTCTCCCAATTCCTTTCTTAAATCTTCATAAAGGGTTTTCACTTTGTTCAATTCGGGATGATTATCCCCATGGGCAGCCAGTATCCTTTGTGTGAGTTTTGATAATATAGGCATTTCTTCCCACAAATATTTATGATGTGTGTTAACAATATGATCTATTAAGTCCTTAGAAGAATATTTAGTATAATCTTCATAGTCCTGCTTTTCTTTTAAAAAAGCTTCATATTTTTTATTGATTTCATCCAGAACTTTTGCTGCATCAACTGCTTTTTCCTGGGCTGCAACTTCTAATAGTCTATCGCCTCCACAGCAAAAATCTATATTATATGCCATAAATATATCTGCCGCTGCAGGATAAAATGATACTATATCTCCCACCTTATCGTTAATATTGAACTTTGCCATGTTACAGAAACCTCCTCAATATCATTTACTTATAAATATTTTAACCATAAATTATTATTTTTGCTGTAACAATTATCACAAAATTTACTAATTCTT
>NZ_JAWLCK010000159.1:0-5143 GCF_041687175.1 Lutispora sp. | reverse complement strand
GATGTCCACTAATTTCTTTATACCTATATTCGCAGGAATAGTGATGGCAGGTATTCTAGCGGCTACCATAAGCTCGTCGGATTCCTATTTGCTTATTGCGGCCTCTGCCTTTTCAAAAAACATATATCAGGGTATTATGAAAAAAGAGGCAACTGATAAAGAAGTTTTGTATATATCAAGGCTTACTCTTATAATAATATCAGTTATTGCAATGATAATTGCATTGGATGAAAACAGTGTAATTTTTACAGTAGTTTCCTTTGCCTGGGCTGGGTTTGGTGCCACCTTTGGCCCTATAATGCTATTCTCTCTGTTCTGGAAGAGGGTCACCAGATCAGCAGCAATCGCAGGTATGGTAGCCGGTGGAGGAATGGTTTTCATATGGAAGCTATTATTGAAGCCTATGGGGGGAGTCTGGGGTATATATGAGTTGTTCCCTGCCTTTGTCATTTCCTGTATTGTAATAGTAGTGGTAACTCTATTATCCGAAGAACCTTCAAAGGAGATACAGGAAGAATTCGAACTTGCCAAAACATATGAAGGTTAATATGAATAAAGAACATGGTAGAGTAGAAATACCTACCATGTTCTTTTACTTTTCTATTATAATGAGACTAAGATGCTTATACGTTGATGCATGTAAAAGTATTCAAATGCGGAAATGTATAAGGGGTGTGATATTGGATCCTGAGAAAATATATTATTGTGATAAAAAAGAGGTGAGGCAGTTTGAAAAGGCTATATCTTATCCAATCCATTATTTTGTGCTTTGTTGGTATAGGCGCATTGTTTGGAGGAGCCATAGCTATTATTGATCCCTATGAGGCGCTTATGGGCATTAGCACTGAACTGTTGAAAAAAGGGCCCTTTACCAACTTCCTGATTCCTGGATTATTCTTATTTATTGTAATTGGGCTGGGACATTTGCTTTCATTCTGGTTTGTAAAAAGGAGGATGAAATTTCATCCTTATTTAAGCGGTGCCATGGGTTGCATTTTGATGGCATGGATTGTGATTCAGTGTTATATATTAGAAATTATAAACATTTTGCATATAATATATTTTATAATAGGTATGATTGAAGGCATAATGTCGTTATATATGCTTGTAAAGCTGAGGTTGATTCCTTTTGATAATGAAAATAAATTATTTACAAAAGATTAAATACTATGAGAGGCAGGAGAAGAATATTGAGAATTGAAGCTTTGAAACATGACAGGATACAGGATTTTGTGAAGTACTGCAAGAAGCATAAAATGGAGATTGATGATTCATTTCTATATGATGAAGATTTGAGAGATTTCAAACCTGATGAGGAAAATCCAACTTATATAGCTATTGATGAAAATAATGAGATAAAAGCTGTAGCTTCATTTATAGCAGATGAATACAACAGGAGAGGGAAAAAAGGCCGTTTCAGGATATTTCACTCAGAAATACAAAATGTTGAATACTATGATATGCTTCTTAAAGCCCTATTGAAGCATACAGAAGGCTTGGATAAGCTGAACATATTTGTTCCTTTAGTCAATACAGAATTGATGAAGATAATGGAAACATTGAATTTCGAAATAGAAAGGTATATCTACTTGCTCATTAGAGATGATTTAGAGGTACCTGACTATGACCTGCCGGAAGGTTTAGAGATAAAGGCCTTTAGACCTGGAAAGGACGAAGAGGCATGGTGTGAAGTAAGAAATTCAGCCTTTGCGAATCTTCAGGGGAATGAAACGCCTGTCACACCAGAACAGGTTGCTAAGCTGGTACATGCTGATGATTATATAGAAGGTGGCCTTATGATTCTTTATCATAATGAAAAACCAGTAGGTGTGGTGAAAGGGTCAAAGGATGAGTATGAAGATATGCCTATAATGAACATAGGACCCATTGCCGTTATTCCCAAGTATCAGGGAAGAGGCTTAGGAAGAATTTTGCTTAGAGCTTCTATGAAGTTTGCAAAGGATAATAAATATGATAGGACAATTTTATGTGTAAACGCAGAAAATGAAAAAGCAAAAGCTCTATATATACAAGAAGGTTTCAGGCAGGTTGAAGGAGTTGTATGCTATAAATATAATTTAACCCGGGAAAGGAATTAGCCTTCCCCGGGTATTCCTACAGTCTGATAAAAGGGCATAAAGCTCTTACCATTCCATTTCAGGGATGTCTGAACATAACCTAGCCCATCTGCGTGATATCTTCCGGCAATTAACTGCTCGGCGTACAGTTCATATGTGCCATCTCTTTGGTAGTCTATGGGGTATAATCCGCTGAGAGGGTCTACCCATCCAACAATAGGCTCTTTTAATGTACCATCAGGGTTATATATTTCTGATAAATACTCTTGTCCCTTATAGGTCAAATCTAGTATATATCTCTTATTATTGGCTTTGCTGATGACTTCTGCCCTGTAATCATCCAGGTAGTTTACATCATATTCAAAATCCTCGTCAAATACTTCAAAGTCGAATATCTTTCGCGGAACATTGTTTTCAAATATATAGATATAGTAAAAACCGGTGGCTCCGCTTCCTCCTGAGTCTATGCTTATTAAAATATCATCAACCTTATCTCCTGTGAAGTCTCCCAAAAAAAGGGTAGAGTTATAACCACGGTCTTCTTTCAATCTTATTATGATCCTTCTTTTTGTATATCCATCAACAACCATCAGTCTGATGTTGCTTCTAGCAGGACTTTCATCGCCAAAAGGCTTATCTCCTATGAGGTACACATAATCCTTAATTCTATCCCCATTTACATCTCCTATTTTAAAATCCAGTACATTTCCCATAGCTTTATTTATTCTCAATCAGATCCACATCCTCTCAAAAATGAATCTTAATGATATAATATGTATAATATTAGGTTTTGCTCACCTGTACTGTATTTAATCTATAACTCCTATGAAAAATAGGGGTTGTACATTGTGTTGCAGAATAATATTATGAAATTATAAGTTGATGTGATAACTATTACAGGGAGGATGGCAAATTGATTTATCCTAAGAATACAATCTATATTACAGGTACTGCAAAGGTAGCTGCAAATGATCCAATTTCTGCAATATATGATATGTTTTTTGTTGGGCTCATACTGGAAAAGGAAAGTGGAAGGATTGTGGATGTTACATGTAATATGGTGAGGGATGTGACCTCGGAATTCATCAAGTCCATATTAATAAACTATAACCTGGTTGATGATATAGAGCTTATCGTCGAGGAAATCAAAGACAGATTTCTGGGAATAGCCCAAAAAGCTGTTATTGCCGCAGTAAAGGATGCCAGAAATAAATATTTGATGGCAAAAAGCAATTGAAATTGATTCATTCATGATATATACTTTTATTAGATAAATATACTAAGTTTTATTTACATGTATATGGATCACACCATAATACAACTGTAAGTAAGACCCAGATAACATCTGTTATGCTGGGTTTTTTGTTTTTTTGAAAAGGAGCTGAAACCATGTATCAAAAACACTTTAAAGAACTGGAAAAAGTATTAAAGGATAATCTGGGACACAGAGGATTAGAGGAGGCTTTCATCGAAGGTGAACTAAGGGGTGCAGCTGAAAGCCTATTAGAGGGAGATACTATCTTCATCGTAACTGGATTTGTTATAAAGGATGCAGCTGTAGGAGAGACTGACGGTCCCATAGGAGCTGTTTCCCTGGCTGGTGCACTGGAACAACTGGGAAAGAAAGTGTTTTTCATCACTGATATATATTCTGGAAAAATGCTAAAGAAATGTGCAGATGTGAGAGGAGTCAATGCTCCTATAGAGATAATAAATCATGATATCAATAGATGGCTTTCTCAGGATTTGCTTAAGATATACAAACCCTCCCATATTATTGCCATTGAAAGACCAGGCAAGGCCATGGACGGTAAATGCTATTCCATGAGAGGAGAAGACTTAAGTGATATTGTACCCATTATGGATACATTGTTCGAGGAAGCAGTAAAAATGGGCATAACAACTATTGCCATCGGGGACGGAGGCAATGAAATAGGTATGGGCAAGATTCGACCTTATGTGGTTAAGGCTGTGGAAAAGGGTGAAACCATTTGTGCTTCCTTTGCTTCTGATTTTTTGATTGTGGCAGGAGTATCCAACTGGGGGGGCCATGCACTGGCGGCAGGTCTTTCTATTATTGCTCAAAGGAATCTTCTTCATAATATTAATATTGAAATAGCCATGTTAAGAAGCTTGGTGGAAGCAGGTGCAGTAGATGGTTATACAAAAAAAAGAACTATGACGGTAGATGGATTAAGCCTTGAAGAAAACCTTAAAGTATTTTTGGCATTGAAAGATACAGTTGAAGATCAAGTCCATCTAGCTAGAAATGTACACGCACAAGCCAGAATCTGATGTTGGAATTGCTCCATCCTAAATCCCAGGGTACCCTGTTTCTATCTGTATTATGACAGGTAACCAGAGAATAACCCCTTGAATCAGCACCGGTAACTACTGAAATATGAGTGACTTTTCCTTTTTTTTCATAGGCTACGAAATCACCGGGCAGAAGCTTATATGAGGCTTTATATACCTTTTCGTAGCTTCCGTAGGCTATTAGGGAAGCTCTGCCGCTGCTTATCATGTAGTCCTTAAAACCTTGGGCATTGAGCCACGCCCTTGTGGCTCCATTTTTATCGTAATTCCAGGAATAGTTTTTCTTGAATTTTCCGCCCTCGTGGAGGATCTGAGAGGCAAAGTTGGCACAATCTCCACCCTGGGAATTGTAGTTTCTATATTTTTTATTGTATTGATAACCATATTGCTCTTCACTGGCGGCGCCGCAGTAACGGTCTGCATATTCCACCGCACCTTTTCTCCTCTCACCTATGTCGGAAAGATCTCTGGGGCCTTGGGATAATATGAACTCTTTGATGGAATCGACTTTAATATTGTCTAGCTTTAATGAGTCTGCAAAAGGGTCGTTATACCATTCCTTTGATATGAGCCATAAATCATTTTTTTTAACCAGCTCAAGCACATGATAAGTTCCTATCCTGGAAGTGTTAACTTCATCAGGTTTATCTTCGTAAACATATTTATATTCGGTATTGCATAGCAGATTAACAGATACACGTTCTTCATCATTTTTTACATTTTTGATTACTACCTTTGGGTTTATTTCC
>NZ_JAWLCK010000158.1:0-5148 GCF_041687175.1 Lutispora sp. | reverse complement strand
ATTGCCAGAGAGGAAGGCTATGAAACCTTTGAAATTCCTGAAAATATCGGGGGAAGGTATTCGGTGCTGACTCCAGCTGCTTTGCTCACAATGGCGGTAGCAGGAATAGATATAGAAGCAGTATTAAAAGGAGCTGAAGAAGCTTGCAGAATATATAATAATCCAAAGCTAGAATCTAATAGCTGCTACAAGTATTCTGTATTAAGAAACATATTGTATAAAAAAGGAAAACAGATAGAAACATTGATAACTTATGAACCCTCCATGGAGTATTTCGGCAAGTGGTGGCAGCAGCTCTTTGGAGAAAGCGAAGGCAAAGAAGGAAAAGGAATTTTTCCAACTATTCTCCAATTTTCTACAGACTTGCATTCTATGGGACAGTATCTTCAGGAAGGCTCTAAAAATGTGTTTGAGACCATAATAAAAATAAAAAATCCACCTGGAGATATGAGTATCCCGCATTTTGATGATGATAAGGATGGTTTGAATTATTTGGTTCATAGGACCTTTAACAATATAAACAGCATTGCCTATGAGGGTGCCATGAAAGCCCATGAAGAAGGGGGCACACCGGTAATATCCTTAGAAGTGCCTTCTATTGATGAATGCAGCTTCGGACATTTGGTATATTTCATGGAAAAAGCTTGTGCTGTAAGCGGTTATCTGCTTGGAGTAAACCCTTTTGATCAGCCTGGAGTAGAGCTGTACAAAAGAAACATATATAAACTATTGGACAGATAGAAGACAAGAAAGGATAAGATATTATGAGGGATTTTGTACACCTTCATGTTCATACCCAGTACAGCCTTTTGGATGGAGCAGGAAGGTTGGACAAGATGATGGAAAAGGCAAAGGGACTGGGTATGTCTTCCATAGCCATTACGGATCATGGAGTCATGTATGGAGTCGTGGATTTCTATAAACAAGCTAAAAAATACGGTATAAAACCCATAATAGGCTGTGAAGTCTATGTAGCAACAAGAGGAATGGAGGACAGAGACCCAAAGTATGACAGCGACCAGTATCACTTGGTGCTTCTTGCAAAAAATGAGACAGGCTACAGGAATATCACATATCTTGTTTCACAAGGCTTTATTAAGGGTTTTTATTATAAGCCAAGAGTGGATGTTGACCTTCTGAGAAGGTATTCTGAAGGTATAATCGCCATGAGCGCATGCCTGGCCGGTTCAGTACAGCAATATATTTTGAACGGAAACTATGAAAGGGCAAAGGAAGAAGCTCTGACATACCTTGATATATTCGGAGAAGATAACTTTTACTTGGAGCTTCAGGATCATGGGATAAGGGAACAGGCGTTAGTAAACCAGGAACTAATTAGAATGTCCCATGAAACAGGAATACCATTGGTGGCTACCAATGATGTCCACTATGTAGATAGGGAAGATGCCCAAGTACATGATGTACTGCTGTGCATCCAAACAGGAAAGACCATTGATGATGAAAACAGAATGAAATTTGAAACTGATGAGTTTTATATAAAATCCTCTGAAGAAATGTATGATTTGTTCAAATATGCACCGGAAGCCTTAGATAATACAGTGAAAATAGCAAACAGATGCAATGTGGATTTTACCTTTGGGCATGTGCATTTGCCTAAATTTGATGTTCCAGAGGGTTATACTTCCGATGCCTACCTCAGGCATCTTTGTGAAACAGGCTTGAAGAAAAAGTATGAAGAGATTACAGATGAGCTTAAGGATAGAATGAACTATGAACTCAGTGTCATAGAAAAAATGGGCTATGCAGATTATTTCCTTATAGTATGGGACTATGTCAGATTTGCCAAGGACAACGGCATAATGGTAGGGCCAGGAAGAGGCTCTGGAGCCGGAAGTATCGTAGCCTATGCAATAGGAATTACAGATATTGATCCAATAAGGTATAACCTTATATTTGAGAGATTCCTTAACCCTGAAAGAATAAGCATGCCGGATTTTGACGTTGATTTTTGCTATGAGAGAAGACAGGAAGTAATTGATTATGTAGTTGAGAAATATGGCAAAGACAGGGTAGCCCAGATAATCACCTTTGGAACCATGGCAGCAAGAGCGGCCATAAGAGATGTAGGAAGAGCGTTGAACATGCCCTATGCTCAGGTGGACAGTGTTGCAAAGAAAATACCTATGGAGCTGGGTATGACTATAGATAAGGCATTGAATGTGAACCCGGAGCTGAGAAACCTATATGAAGAGGATGAGGATATCAAGCAGCTTATAGATATGTCCAAGGCCTTAGAGGGAATGCCGAGACATGCTTCCACCCATGCGGCGGGAGTGGTTATTGCCAAAGAGGCCGTTACAAATTATGTTCCTCTCCAGATGAACGAAGATGTTATTACCACTCAGTTTCCTATGACCACATTGGAGGAATTGGGACTGCTGAAGATGGATTTTCTGGGTTTGCGTACTTTGACTGTAATTCGCGATACTTTGAACATTATCAGAGAACAGGGCCTTGAAGTGCCTGACCTCTCAAAAATAGATTACAACGATAGCCAGGTTTACAACATGATAAGTGAAGGGGAGACCTATGGAGTATTTCAGCTTGAAAGTGCCGGAATGACTCAATTTATGAAGGAGCTAAAGCCAAATTGCCTGGAGGATATCATAGCGGGAGTTTCACTATACAGACCTGGACCCATGGATCAGATTCCCAGGTATATAAAGAATAAGCACAATCCCCAATTGGTCAAATATCTCCATCCCAAGCTTGAGCCTATTTTAAGAGTTACCTATGGCTGCATAATATATCAGGAACAGGTAATGCAAGTTTTCAGAGAGCTTGCAGGATACTCTATGGGTAGATCTGACCTGGTGAGAAGAGCCATGTCAAAGAAAAAAGCAGATGTAATGGCTCGGGAAAAGGTAAACTTTATCAATGGCATATGTGATGAAAATGGAAATGTGACAGTGCCAGGCTGTATAAGAAATGGTATAGATAAAGAAACTGCAGAGAAGATATTCGATGAGATGGCTGAGTTTGCCAAATACGGCTTTAACAAGTCTCATGCCGCTGCTTATGCTGTGGTATCCTATCAAACCGCATGGCTTAAACACTACTATCCAGTACAGTTCACTGCAGCCCTTATTACCAGCGTCATGGACAACAGCAGTAAAGTGGCGGAATATATATTAAACAGCAGAAGACTGGGAATAGAAGTGCTGCCTCCGGATATCAATGAAAGCCATATAAGCTTTACAGTGAAAAACAATAAAATAAGGTTTGGACTGGCAGCAGTTAAAAATGTAGGTATCAATGCCATAAACTCAATAATAGAAAATAGAGAAGCAAAGGGTAGCTATGAAAGTCTATATGACTTTATTAATAAAGTGGACTTGGGAGTTGTCAATAAGCGAACCGTGGAGAGCCTGATTAAATGCGGTGCCTTTGACAGTCTTGGTATTTGCAGAAGCAAACTCATGGCAGTTTATGAAAGGATAATGGATTGTATCCATGACCAGAGAAAGAACAATATTGACGGTCAGTTATCATTATTTGACAATGTAGCTTGCGATATATCAATAAATGAGGAAATTTATCCTGAGTTAGATGAATATCCTAAGAATGTGATGCTGGCCATGGAAAAGGAAATGCTTGGTCTTTACATCAGCGGCCATCCTCTACTGGAGTATAAACAGGAATTGGAAAACAGAACAAGCATCAACACATCCCAACTTATAAATGAATCTTCAGATGACATGGACATGGATGCATTTATTCTTGAATTGGACAATAAAAGAGTAATCATGGGGGGCATATTAGAATCAATAAAAGCAAAGACTACAAAAAACAATAGCATGATGGCTTTTGCACAGCTTGAAGATTTATATGGAACCATAGAAATGATTATCTTCCCAAAGACTTACGAACTATACAAGGATTTGCTTAAGCCCGACAATATAATTCTCGTTGAAGGGAGAATCAGCATAAAAGAAGAAGAGAATGCAAAAATAATCTGTGAGAAAATAACTCCATTAAAAAATGATGTAAAGAGTATATCTGGGTTCAATAAACTCTATATCAAAATTGATTCGAGAAAAAATCCTCAGCTTCTTGATGATATAAAAGAAGTACTCAAGAGAAATAAAGGGAATCAGCCGGTTTTTATAGTTGACGAAGCCAGGAAAAGTGAAGGAAAATCAAGGGTTATGCAGGCATCCCGCAGTATATGGGTTAGTATTAATGACTCTTTATTGGACGAACTAAAAAAAATATGCGGAGATAAATGTGTTGCCTTGAAATAATAGTTATATTGCATTAAACTTAGGATAAAGAGTAGTCCGTGAACCAAAGGAGGCATCTAGCATGTGGACAGTAATATATATAGCCAAAAACAAAAAAGCTGCCGAAAGAGTACAAGAACTTCTGGCACAGGAAGGCATGCTGGCGAAGATACAACCTGTCAACAAAGGATCTGATAGGGAAGATGGTTATTTTGAGATTTTGGTGCCCGAAGGCGAAGCAGAGGATGCACAAAACATAATATATGAGTCAGGAGTCTAAACAAAAACACCTAGGTGTTTTTGTTTTTTAAAATTCATAGGAAAGTCTAGATTTCCTTAGTGTTAACTTTCCGTAATGAATTTCAAGAAAGGCTTCTTCGATAATAAAAATGATTCAAATGAAAGCCTTTCTTTTCAATACTTTAATATAAGGGGGAGACTTGATGAAGAATATCGCCGTATTGACCAGCGGAGGAGATTCTCCTGGTATGAATGCTGCCATAAGAGCTGTGGTTAGGACATCGATATACAATGGTCTCAATGTATATGGCATAAAAAGAGGATATAACGGACTTATTCATGGAGATGTTATAGAAATGAACCTTTCCTCTGTTGCGGATATAATTCATAGAGGTGGAACTATACTGAGAACTGCCAGATGTGAGGAATTCCAAACAGAAGCAGGAATGCAAAAAGCAATAAACATTGCAGATGTATTTAATTTTGATGGTATAGTGGTAATAGGTGGTGACGGTACCTTTAAAGGAGCAAGGGAATTGTGCAAGAAAGGCATAGCATGTATTGGGGTACCTGGAACTATAGATAATGATTTGGCTTATACAGACTATACCATTGGCTTTGATACCGCAGTCAACACAGTATTGGATGCAATAAATAAGATAAG
>NZ_JAWLCK010000157.1:0-5164 GCF_041687175.1 Lutispora sp. | reverse complement strand
GCTTCGGTGGAATCAACGATGCCTACTATAGATATATCACCTACAGGTGGGAGTCGCTTTCCTACACCTTTTCCTGGATGTATGGGGCCTTTTTTTATTTGAATGCTGCCGATGCTATCTTCATTGCCAAGACAGGCGTCTACAGCTATTATTTTATGCCTGGGATAGTTTCTTCTTGCTTCATATATATGTTTTGTAAGATTTACTGCATGGATAGGATTTTCCAGAGTGCCTAATACAGGGATTTTGAGTTCCATCTTACTGAGAAATGTTCCTGTGAGGGGGCCTAAACAATCACCTATGTATCTATCGGTGCCTATGCAGAATACGAGACATTGACCTTTAATGTTTCTGTTGAGATAATCTGCCAATACGATGTGGGAATCTCTTTGAAAATAAAAGGTTTTTGGGCTGTCCTCCAATATAATCCCTCCTGCCGTTGATGCTTATTAACATGTATATAGGCAGGAAGGTTAATTTATACATATGATTTGAACTCTTTTTGTATTGCCAGCTTGGTATTATCTAAGCAGGATTTATAGAAAAAAAGATTTTTTATAGAAAGAATAAATTTCCTCTTGCATTCTTCTGAGATTTTGTATATAATCTAATAGTGTCGTCGGGGTGTAGCGCAGATGGTAGCGTACGTGGTTTGGGACCATGGGGCCGCAGGTTCAAGTCCTGTCACCCCGACCATTTTGAATCATAAGCACGATTTTTTAAATCGTGCTTTGTTTTTTGTTTTTTGTGTCTTTTAGTGGTTTCAAAAAAATCCCGCCGTGTTAATCCATGTTCATCACAATGACCTAAAAGGAATACCTAAGCAACTCGTAACTCGCAACACGAAACACGTAACAGGACGGAAAAGGAATCCCCTAGGCAACGCAACAAAAACTTCTTTGAATTAAGTATTTCCTTATTGATAAAATATTAAAAGAAGTATAAAATGTTATTTAGATATTTAAATAATTATCTAAATATATGGGGGTTATAAATTTGATTGAAATAACCAATGTGTCAAAAACTTTTGGGGGCAAAAATAAAGCTGTAGATAATATAAGCCTCTTAATACCTGACGGAGAAATCGTAGGCTTTCTGGGACCTAACGGAGCTGGAAAAACAACGACAATAAAAATGATTACTGGAATTTTGAGAAGTGATAGTGGCAGCATAAAAATCAACGGAATTGATATTGAGAAAGAACCTATCAAGGCAAAAAAACAATTTGGTTTTGTTCCTGATAGTCCAGATATGTTCTTAAGGCTTAAGGGAATAGAATATCTTAATTTTATGGCTGATGTTTATGAAGTTGATGAGAACGACAGAAAAATAAGAATAGACGGCCTGGCAGAAAGATTCGGAATGACGGAAGCTCTTTTTGATGAGATCCAAGGCTATTCTCACGGTATGAGACAAAAAATCGTGTTGATGGGAGCATTAATTCATGAACCCAGTGTTTGGATATTAGATGAGCCCATGACAGGCCTTGATCCTAAATCCTCTTTTATTCTCAAGGAGATGATGAAGGAGCACGCAGCCAAGAACAAAACCCTGTTCTTTTCTACCCATGTGCTGGATGTAGCAGAAAAAATATGTACCAAGGTAGCCATAATAAATAAGGGAAAAATATTATTTTATGGCTCCATGGAGGATATGAGACATCACTTTAAAGGCGATGAATCCTTGGAAAAAATGTTTCTGGAGTTGGTGGAAAATGAAAAAGATGCTTAAACTTGCAAGGGTTTTGCTTAAAACTAATTTAAAGTTTAATAAAAAAACAGCAGGTATTGGGGTAATAATTGCTTTATCCATGATGCCTCTGGCAGCCATAGAATGGCGAATGGTACGGGAAGTATACGATATAATGGCTCCTGTTGGTCAGCAAGGACTCATATTATGGCTTACAGTTTCTATGGTCAGTTTATTAACATTTTTTTTAGGTATATTTTATATAATGGGAGCTTTCTTTTATTCCAATGATATTGAACTGCTGCTCCCACTGCCTTTTAAGTCATGGCAAATACTTGGAGCCAAGTTTGCAACAGTATTGGTATATGAATATGTGACTCAACTGGTGTTTTTTCTTCCTGTGTTGATAGCCTATGGAATAAAGGATAGAGCCAATATAACCTATGTTATTATGGGGTTTGTGGCATACCTAATCTTTCCTGTAGTACCATTGGTGTTTGCTTCTCTTATAGATATTTTAGTTATTAGAAGTTTCCGGTTTGTTAAGAATAAAGATAGGATGAAAATTTTATCCGGCGTTATGGCAATGATTATCGCAATAGGATTTAACCTATTGATTCAAAACTTTACTCAGTCTATGGCAAACCCTGAAGACATGATGAGAATAATTGAGCAGGGTAATAATTCGGTATTGTCAAAAGCACAAGACATCTTTGTAGTTAATAGATTTATGACCCTGGCGCTGACAAACCACGCTGACTTCATTTATTCTGTGGGCAATATGCTAATTGCTATTGCTGGAGCGGGAATATTTTTAGGAATATTTTTATATTTAGGTGATAAACTTTATCTAAAAGGCGTGGTGGGATTGACAGAAGCTGCCTCTTCCAGAAAGACTAAAGCATCAAAAGCCAATCTTTACAAAAGGAAAAGTCATCTTATAGCTTTTTGTATTAAAGAATTAAAACTGCTTTTCAGAACACCGGTATATTTTCTAAATTGCGTTTTGATGAATTTCCTTTGGCCTGTGTTCATTTTGATACCAATATTTACAAAAGGGGGAGAGATAGAACAGTTTAGGAGCGCCGTAGCACAACTTAGCAACCCGAATGCTTTGAGATATGCTGTAGCAGGTGTGGCCAGTGCTGCAATGTTTATAAGCGGTACCAACATGATTTCTTCAACCGCCATATCCAGAGAAGGGAAAAACCTATATGTATCAAAATACTTGCCTGTTAATTATAAGGTCATCATAAATGCCAAGGTTATGTCAGGAACGATGATGGGGCTTGCAGGTATAATCATAGGTTTAGCGGTGGTTTGGATTTTGTTTTCCTTACCTGTAAATATGGTATTAATGGCTCTCATGATAAGCTTACCTTCAGCTGTTTTTATTAATTATCTAGGAATATTGCTGGATTTAAAATTTCCCAAGTTGAATTGGGATAACGAACAAAAAGCGGTTAAGCAGAATATAAATGGTGTATTGATAATGTTTATGAGCATAGCATTTGGATTTTTAAACTTTCTTCCTATATTGTTATTAAATCTGGGCTATAAAGAGATATTTATTGGGCTATTTGCTTTCTATGGCTTATTGGATATATTGATTTATAGAATTGCTGCTCATCAAGGCAGCAGATGGTTTGATGAACTGTAATAAATTCCAGTAAAAATGGTGTTGACAAAACCCATGTCTATGATGTATCATAGTCTTTGTCCGATAAAAATGGGCAATTGAATATGGGGAAATTCCCGAGTGGCCAAAGGGGGCAGACTGTAAATCTGTTGTCTCAGACTTCGGTGGTTCGAATCCACCTTTCCCCACCATTATTTTTAAAATGCTTCTAACAGGAAGCCTTTTTTATAACCCATAGGAAAGTATAATTCTACCTTAATATAAACTTTCCGTAATGGGTTTCAAGAAAGGCTTCCTTGATTGTTATTGATGTTTCCAATGGAAGCCTTTCTTATTGACATTTTTAGATACATATGCTAATATACTCTAGAATTGAATAATAAGTACCCTTATCAAGAGAGGTGGAGGGAAGGGCCCTATGAAACCCGGCAACCGGCAAAGAGCGCGGTGCCAATTCCTGCAGGTTTATCCTGAAAGATGAGGATGGATTTTCAACTTTATGAAAATGAGCTTCTTCATCGAAGAAGCTTTTTTTATGTCTTGAGAATAATAGGACTACACAAAGGAGATATTTTTATTAGGAGGAGATAGGATGATTAGAAAGTTATTTACTTCTGAATCTGTTACTGAAGGACATCCGGATAAGGTTTGCGATCAGATATCAGATGCGGTTTTAGATGCCATAATGGAAAATGACCCCATGGGCAGAGTAGCTTGCGAAGTCAGTGCAACAACAGGACTTGTTTTGGTTATGGGTGAAATAACCACCCAATGTTATGTTGATATACCGAAAATAGTTAGAGAAACAGTGGAGGAGATAGGTTATACCCGCGCTAAGTTTGGCTTTGATGCAGAAACCTGCGGTGTAATCACATCCATAAATGAGCAGTCTCCTGATATAGCCCTTGGAGTGGATAAGGCATTGGAGGCTAAAAAAGGTGAAATGACAGAAGAAGAGGTTGAAGCCATAGGTGCAGGAGATCAGGGTATGATGTTTGGTTTTGCCTGCGATGAAACTCCTGAACTCATGCCTATGCCTATATCTCTAGCTCATAAATTAGCCAGAAGACTTGCGCAGGTAAGAAAGGATGGAACACTTGATTATCTAAGGCCTGACGGCAAAACCCAGGTTACTGTTGAATATATAGATGACAAGCCGGTAAGAGTTGACACAGTGGTGGTTTCTACCCAGCATCACCCTGATGTGGATCATGACACCATCGAGAGGGATATAATAGAACATGTTATTAAGCCTATAATACCTGCAGATATGCTTGATGAGAAGACAAAATACTTTATCAATCCTACCGGGAGATTTGTAATTGGAGGACCTCATGGAGATTCAGGCTTGACAGGGAGAAAGATAATAGTAGACACCTACGGCGGCTATGCAAGACATGGCGGAGGCGCATTCTCCGGCAAGGACCCAACCAAGGTTGACAGATCCGCTTCCTATGCAGCTAGATATGTAGCTAAGAATGTGGTAGCTGCAGGCTTGGCTTCCAAATGCGAAGTTCAGATTGCATATGCTATAGGAGTAGCAAAGCCTGTATCAGTAATGATAGATACCTTTGGCACCGGTAAAATTGCTGATGATAAGATAGCTGAAATAGTAAATAGAGTTTTCGACTTAAGGCCTGCAGCAATAATAAGAGACTTGGATTTGAGAAAGCCTATATACAAGAAACTGGCGGCTTATGGACATATGGGCAGAACTGATTTAGGCGTAGCTTGGGAGAAAACAGATAAAGTAGATATTTTGAAAAAAGAAGCTGGAATATAAATAGATAAAGGTTGTTGCATAAACCTGGTATGTGCAACGACCTTTATTTTTTT
>NZ_JAWLCK010000156.1:0-5168 GCF_041687175.1 Lutispora sp. | reverse complement strand
CTTGATTAACCAATCGTTTAAAAATTGGAGCGGAATGCAGGAATCCGGAGGCAGAAGAATAAAAAGGCATATTTATATAGATATGAACAGCATTAGATTTTGTACTGAAGAAATGCTTGAGAGATTTAGCAAAAATCCCAGTCTTAAAGAATATATGGATAATAAGAAAAAAGACAATGGGCAGTTAACAAATTTAGGTGTATTTAGGGCTTACTTAATTGAATATCTGAAAAACCATCCTAAGCTTAATAAAAAGATGACAATGATGGTTAGACAGCTTCAACCAACGGAAAAAGGTTTGCCAATAGAATTATATGTTTTTACAGATGGTACAGCTTGGGTTAATTATGAAATGATACAATGGGATATTTTTGAACATATATTTGCTGTTCTCCACGAATTCGATTTACGGGTTTACCAGAGTCCTTCAGGATATGATTTAGTGAATTTAAGGCAATAGCTAAAAGATAAAATTATTCATATCATGATTTAATCTATCATACATTAAGGTATTATATAACGAATTTTATCCTCCCTAAGCATAGGGAGGATTTCTTATGGCTGCCCTATCTATATCCAGAACCTTGGTGCTTTTATCCATATAGTAACAATGGTGGAATAATAAAGTTTCCACAAATAATAAAATATATGATATTATGTAAACATAAAAAATAAGCTATTGTTTGGGAACAATTTAATAGACTAAAACGTCGCTGGAAAGGATGAAGCAATTTATGAGGAAAATATGCAGCAAAGATAGCTTGGTTTTTGTGTTTATAATTATAGCAATTGCAATAATTGCAAACATTACATATGCTGATTCAGCCCTACAACCAAATAATGAAGCTGTTCTTAGTGAAGAAGATATCCCAAGTGATTGGGCTAAAGCAGATATCGAAGGAGCCAAAGAACTGAATTTAATTCCAGAAAGAATTCAGGGTCAATATGGTAAAAATATCACAAGAGAAGAATTTAGTGAGGCAGTTGTAAAGCTGTATGAAGCTTTAAGGGGAGAAGATTATATATTAGAAGCCCAAAGCCCCTTTACTGATACAACCAATCAGCAAGTAATAAAAGCAAACAGTCTGGGCATTGTAAAGGGCATAGGAGATGGTAAGTTTGCTCCTGATGCTTTCATAACCAGACAGGATATAAGCGTTATGATATATCGAGGGCTAAGGGCTGCAAGGCCTCAATATGATTATTCAAGCATAAGCAAACACATATTTGCAGATCACAATAAGATTTCACCTTGGGCTAGAGAAGCTGTGGCTTATCTATATGGTATCGAAGTAACAAACGGAGTTGGTGAAAATCTTTTTAATCCTTGGGGTTATACATCTAGAGAACAAGCAATATCTCTCATAAAGAGAACCTATGATAAAGCTATGACATCCAAGGATACTATAGTCGTGTCGAGAGAAGGGACAAGCAGAAGAGAGCTGGCTTTGAAATTAAAATTGGAGGAGCTTATAGCGCCGGAGATGGGCAAGCCTTATAAGTATGGTGCCACCGGACCTAATAGCTATGATTGCTCCGGTTTGGTTTATTCAATATACGGCAAGCTAGGCATATCACTACCTAGAACAGCAAGTGCTCAATCCAAGGTTGGAGTCTATGTACCAAAAGAAAATTTAGCATATGGAGATTTAGTATTTTTCGCAAGAGACGGCAAGAATGTGCACCACGTGGGAATATATGTAGGAAACGGTGAATTCGTACACTCGCCTCAAACAGGAGATGTTGTAAAGAGAACCACTCTTTTGTCGGGGTATTACCAAAGATGCTATTACACAGCCAAGAGGGTTTTCTGATAATTCCAGGAAAGTATAAGCTTCCATGGTATTAGCTTGACCTAACGAATTACATGAAATAATTTTTAAAACATGATGAAAGCTGCCATAGAATAAGTAAGCTATAATGTGAAGAAACTATGGTTTAGAACATATATGGAAAGGATGATCAATATGTCTCTAAACCATAGCATTTCTGTTTATAATGAAATAGGGAAGTTAAAATCAGTACTCCTTCATCGACCTGGTGAGGAGATTGAAAATATAGTTCCCGATTATCTTAGGAGACTTCTATTTGATGAAATTGCATTTTTAGAACAGGCAAGGAGAGAACATGACCAATTTGCCGATATACTGAGGAAAGAAGGAGCAGAGGTTCTTTATCTTACTGATCTAATGACAGATGTCCTTGAAGACTCAAAAGTAAGAGAAGAATTTGTGATGGAATTTATAAAAGAAGGGAAAGCCGCTACAGAAGGCCTAAAAGAAGCGTTGCTGGAATTCTTCAGTCACCTTTCGCCTAAGGAGCTGATTGTAAAATGCATAGCGGGAGTAAGGAAAGAGGAGTTAAATGATATCAAGCCAAAGTCTCTTGGTGATATGGTAAAAAACCCTTATCCATTTTACCTGGATCCTATTCCTAATCTATATTTCCAGAGAGATCCCTTTGCTTCAATAGGCCATGGAATTTCCTTGAATGTTATGTCTATTGAAACCCGTAACAGGGAAACAATATTCGCTAAGTACATATTCGATTATCATCCCAGATTTAGAAATGTGCCAAAATGGTATAACAGAGATAAAACATACTCAGTAGAGGGTGGAGATATTCTAGTTCTCTCTGAGAAAGTTGTGGCTATAGGCATAAGTGATAGAACCAGCCCTGTAGCAATTGAAAGATTATCACAGAACCTATTGAATTCTGGAGAGACCTTCGAAACCGTATTGGCCTTTGATATACCCAAGGCCAGAGCTTATATGCATCTGGATACGGTGTTTACAATGGTGGATTATGACCAGTTTACCATATATCCAGGTATAGAAGACCCTCTGGATGTATACAGCATCACCAGGGGAAAGAATAATGAGCTTAGTATAAAGCATGAACACGAAGACTTATCTACTGTTCTAAAAAAGCATTTAAAACTATCTTCCGTCAATCTTATAAGATGCGGAGACGGTGATCGGATAGCAGCAAGCCGAGAGCAGTGGAGTGACGGAAGCAATACTCTTGCCATATCTCCTGGTAAAGTTGTTTGTTATAACAGAAACCATGTGACAAACAAGGCATTAAGAAGAAACAATATAGAAGTACTAGAATTTGAATCCTATGAATTATCAAGGGGACGGGGAGGCCCCAGATGCATGAGCATGCCTTTGATGAGGGAGTAAGAATATAGAAAAACCCAGATACAAATATACAATAATGGTTAAACATGTGGCTTAATTCATTATTGTATATTTTTTGTGTAAATATTTTGAGTAACAAATAATAATATGAATATGTTTTGAGATAAAATGTATAAACTTTGTATGGAAATGAGAAGTATATTTGACAAAAATCCATTGAAAATTAATTTAAAAGATTATATACTATAATGGAAGTATTAAAGCATGTCCATGGTTGTTAGATAATTATCAAACATACTGTTCATATAACTGTTTAATCTGCATATATTTAGTATAAAAAATAATAATGATTTAAAAAAGTATATAGTTGGAATATAGAATATATACATATTTCCATTTCAGATTGAAAGGAAGCTTCTCCTAGGCAAGTTGGAGAGTATTCCTTCAAAATAAACTACAAGGAGGTTATTCTTTGAAAAACAGTGTAAAAAGATTATCTTATGTATTAGTGGCAGTATTGCTGCTCTCTGTAGCAGTAGGCGGTCCAAAGCTTGGTCCCTTTGGCGTAGACGTGGTGTCTGCAGCTACAGGACAAGCAACCCCGGCACCCACTCCTGCTGCACCTAAAGCACCAACTGCACCAAAAGCTCCAGTTTCCTATGAAACAGCATCAGAAATTAACAGATTGATTGCTTTTGGTTCATACGGCGGAGATGTTAAGCTTCTACAAGAAGTGCTTAACAATAATGGATACCAACTGACTGTTGATGGAATCTATGGAAAGAAGACGGAAGCTGCAGTCAAGGACTTCCAAAGTAAAAATGGTCTTAAAGCTGATGGTATAGTTGGTCCAAAGACAATTGCAAAGCTTAATATAGGCGTTGTTTCAGCAGCACCAGCGCCAGCAGCTGCTGATGGGAAAGTATCTGTAAAGCTTGGTAAAGTAGAATACGCAGCCCATGGAACAAAATGCTTTACAGTTGCTGCAGTAGCAATGGTAGATGATAAAATAGTTGACGCAGTACTTGATGATTATCAGGTAATGGATTCCAACGGCTATGTAGGAGTACCAAATTCAGAAGCTGATTTTGGAGCAAACTTTGCTGAAGGTAAAGTATTGGTGTCCAAGAGAGTAAATGCAGCAGCTTACAGCGCAAACATGGCCGCTAAAGCCGGTTCAACAGTACCTGTTGACAAATCTTTGGATGCAATACAGGCATATGTTACAGGCAAGACTGTGGAAGAGTTAGAAAAGACTCTTGCAGCTACACCAGCAGATAAGATGGTTGATGCAGTAAGCGGAGCTACTTTGGTAGATACATATGGATATGTTTCTGCAATTGTTGAGGCTGCTAAAGCTGCTAAGGAAACATCCAGGGTTGACGCAGATGAAGCAAAATCCATAGAGCTAGGAAAAGTTGAGTATGCAGCTCATGGAACCAAGTGCTTCACAATAGCGGTTACTGCTGTATCAGGAGATAAAATCCTCGGCGCAATACTTGATGATTACCAGGTATCAGATGCAAGCAGTTATGTAGGAGTACCAAATTCAGAAGCTGATTTTGGAGCAAACTTTGCAGAAGGTAAGGTATTGATGTCCAAGAGAGTAAATGCAGCAACCTATAGTGCAAACATGGCAGTTAAAGCCGGTTCAACAGTACCTGTTGATAAATCTTTGGATGCAATACAGGTATATGCAACAGGCAAGACAGTGGAAGAGTTAGAAAAGACTCTTGTAGCTACACCAGCAGATAAGATGGTTGATGCAGTAAGCGGAGCTACTTTGGTAGATACATATGGATATGTCTCTGCAATTGTTGAGGCTGCTAAAGCTGCAGCTCCTGTTAAAGCAGACGCAGTGAGCAGTGCATCAGTTGTAACTGATGAAGCATCCTTGTTGAAAGCAATGAGCAAAGACGGCACATGGATTGTAATTTTTGAAAATGACTTTACTACTGACAAAGAGCTTGTACTGGATGGAGAATTTATAAATAAAGAAAAACTAGATCGCAAAATAGCTCTTTA
>NZ_JAWLCK010000155.1:0-5192 GCF_041687175.1 Lutispora sp. | reverse complement strand
GGTTTTAAATATAATACCTATCACTGGTGTGACATTGCCATTTGTAAGCTATGGTGGTAGCTCATTGATCTCACAGACTATCAATATAGGTTTACTGTTCTTTATAAATACAAATGAAAAAGGTGATACTCATGAGTAATCTGCCAAAAAAAATAAATTATATTAAGTGGTTTTTTATAATAGCTTTTTTAGGAATAGGAATATATTTATTAGTCTTTAACTTTTTTCAAGCTAAATATATATATTCTAATTCCTATAATAAAAGGCTAAGAATACAAAATACAGATATAGTCAGAGGTGATATACTGGATAGAAACGATACAGTTTTAGCAAGCAGCAAAGTAAAAAATGGAAATTCTAATAGAGTCTATGAATTTGGAAGACACTTTTCTCATATTATCGGATATCATTCACAACAATTAGGCTCTACAGGAATTGAAGCTTTATATGACAAGGAACTTACCTCTTCACATATTGTGAATATTATAAAAAGCAAAATCAATAATGAACCTATTAAGGGAAATACTGTGAAGCTTACTTTAGATAAAACTATTCAAGTATATGCATCAGAGCTGCTTGGAAGCAAAAAAGGCTCATTAGTTGCTCTTAACCCTAAAACCGGTGAAGTCTTGGCTCTTGTAAGTAAGCCTGATTTTAATCCATCAAAAATAAATGCTAACTGGAATAGCCTAATAGAAAACGAGAACAGCCCTCTTCTTAACCGGGCTATAGATGGGTTGTATCCACCAGGTTCAATTTTTAAAATAATAACTACCTCTGCAGCCTTGTATGGGAACTACAAAGATTTAGTAATCGATTGTACTGGTAGTGTTAATATTAATGGATATGAAATGAAAGATAGTAATAATAAAGGGCATGGCACTATAAACCTTGATAAAGCCTTTACCCTATCCTGCAATTCCTATTTTGTAAACCTAGGACTAAAGCTTGGAAGTGAAAACATGTACAATGAGGCAGTTAAATTTAAATTTAATAAGAAACTATCTAGTTATGTCCTATCCAAAACCAGTAACTTTAACAAAAAAGACGATGAGAAATCTTTAGCTCAACAATCTATAGGACAAGGAGATGTGCTTATTACTCCAATTCATGCTGCTTCAATTGCTGCAATTATAGCTAATGACGGAGTCTTAATGCCTCCCTATACCCTCTCAGAGATTATTGATATGAACGGTAATTCCGTAAAAATTTCAAAGTCAATAAAAGGGGAGAGAATAATAGATTCTGATAAAGCAAAAGTGATTAAAGATATGATGTCAAATGTGGTGAAGTCAGGTACTGGAAAGAGGGCAAAACTAAGCGGTATTGATGTGGCAGGTAAGACAGGTACGGCAGAAAATCCACATGGTAAACCTCACTCATGGTTCATAGGTTTTGCACCTGCTGAAGATCCTCAAATAGCTATTGCAGTTATTATAGAAAACGGTGGCAGTGGTGGAAGCAATGCGGCTCCCATAGCCGGTAAAGTTATAAAAAAAGCTTTGGCAAATATGAGAAAAAAATAAAGGAGAGATCCCTATAGGGACTCTCCTTCGTTTTTAGATAGCTGATTTACCTGCTTTTTTGACTTAACTCTCAAGAAAGCAAATGATGCGGCTATTATAACTATACCTATTATATCCGAATATGCTCCCGGATATATACATAATAACCCAGATATAAATAGTATTACACGATGAATCTTGTTAACATGTGTAAAGAAGAAGCCTTCCATTGCAGCACCAATACCAAACATACCAATTAATGAAGTGGCAATAATCATAATAACGCTTGAAAAAGTTGTATTTATCATTAATATTTGTGTATTAAATACAAACATATAAGGTATTATGAAAGCTGCAATAGCTATTTTACTTGCATTTACACCAGTCTTTAATGGATTACCACCAGCTATAGCTGAACCAGCAAAGGCTGCAAGAGCTACAGGTGGCGTTACATCTGCCACTATACCAAAGTAGAAGGTAAACATGTGTGCTGCTAAAGCCGGTACTCCTAGTTTCATAATTGCCGGAGCTGCTATTGTTGAGGTAATTATATAGTTAGCAGTAGTAGGTGCTCCCATGCCCAGTATCAATGATGTAATCATTGTAAATACCAAAGTCAGCAATAAATTTCCACCAGCCAAGCTAACTAACCCGTTTCCTAACTTTAATCCTAAACCTGTTAAAGTAACTGTTCCTACAATTATTCCTGCTGAAGCGCATGCTATCGCAACCCCAAGAGCACTTTTTGCACCAGATTCTAAAGCTTCTAATAAACTCTTTAAATTCAATCTTGTTTCTTTTCTCACTGCCCCAGCTACTACTGATATTATTATTCCATAAAGAGCAGCTTTAATTGGTGTTGCTCCATTTACCAGAAAATATACAATAGCAACTATAGGTAACAGCAAATATCCTCTTTGTACCATAATTTTTGTAAACTTGGGGAGTTTATCCCCTTCTAAACCTTTTAAACCTGTTTTTCTAGCTTCCAAGTCAACCATAATCCATATACCAGTAAAATATAGTATGGCAGGTATAACAGCTGCTTTTGCTATTGTAATATAAGGTACTCCAATAAATTCTACCATTAAAAATGCTGCTGCGCCCATAATAGGTGGCATTATCTGTCCACCAGTAGAAGCGGCTGCCTCAACTGCACCAGCAAACTCTGGTTTATAACCTAAGCTCTTCATAAGAGGAATTGTGAAGCTACCAGTTCCTACTGTATTAGCAACAGAGCTACCTGAGATTGTACCAGTTAAAGCACTGCTCAATACAGATACTTTTGCAGGTCCTCCAACAGCCTTTCCAGCAATAGAATTTGCTAAATCAATGAAAAATCTTCCTATACCTGTTTTATCTAAGAAAGAACCAAATAGTATAAATAAGAAAATGAAGGTAGAAGAAACTCCTATTGGTATACCTAGTATTCCTTCAGTAGTATAATACATATGACTTGCTATTCTAGATAATGAGTAACCACGATGATTTAGAAATCCTGGCATATAGGGTCCAAATTTCGCATAAAGCAAAAATGTGCTTGCAATAATTACTATGGGTAATCCTACAACTCTCCTTGTAGCTTCTAATACTAAAAGTACTGCTGCCCACGCAACAATGATATCTAAAGTTGTCTGCTCTCCTGCACGGTATATTAAAGCTTCATAGTTAAAACTTATATAAAGACCTACAACTGCTCCTAAAGCGGCAAGGCAAATATCACTCCAGTGCATTTTGTTTCTAGGCATGTTTTTTTTGGCAGGATAAAGCAAGTATGCAAGAACCAAAGCAAATGTCAAATGTACAGATCTTTGTATCTGTGCCGGCAATACACCTGCAAAGGCAGTGTACAAATGGAATAAAGAAAATAATATAGCCAGAACAGCAATGAACCTTCCTATAGGACCTGCTATTCTTCTATATGCTGATTCCTTGTCATATTTTGCTATTATCTCATCAAAATCTATTTCCTTTACCTCTTCTTTAAGGTTTTTTTCTTCATTCATGATTTAACCTCCTTAAGAGTGCATATAGTGATACTTTTTGTATTTTGAAATATGCTGTTTTTCCTGGTTCCACAAAATCAGACAATTTATATGTCTTGTTGTCAATATGCAAACTATGATTTGCAACTCTACCAATAAATATTGAAAATGAATCCATCTTAATATTTAAATTATCGATATGAACCATTCCGTCCTTTAATACTGGTTTTTGCTTATAATCTTCATAATCTGGCATTCCTGCACCGTAAGAATAAAAGGAAGTCTTATAAACAACAAAATGATTATCAATAATTCTGTAATACTCATAAACAGGCATTCTGTTTACTGAATGGGTAAAGCTTGTATAAAATTCCTTATTATCAAATGCTCTATCAGAGAATACTATCTTCCCTGTTTCTGTATCAGTGATGGTTAGCATATTAAAAAAAGGTAAGAATAATACGATAATTACTAAAACGACTATAGTAGCAACTATATATCTATTCTTCATGTGAAATACCGGACCGGATATTACCGGTCCGGTGTTATCCTCCCTGTGTTTAAATTAATCCATTAAGCCCTTCTCTTTGAAGTATTTTTCTGCACCTGGATGGAATGGTATTGATATACCCTTTACAGCCTCTTCTAATACTAATTCTGCTCCCTTTGCATGAGCCTGTGCAAGTTCTGGCTGGTTTTCAAATAATGTCTTGGTAATATTATATATTACATCTTCAGAAGCCTGAGAGTTAGTAGCTAATGTAGCCATAACCGCAACAGTCTTAACATCTGAGTCTTGTCCCTTATATGTGCCAGCAGGTATAGTGTACTCAACAAAGAATGGATATTTCTGAGTTAATGCTGCTATTACATCATCGGTAAGTGAAACCAGAACTATATCATTCTGAGCTGTAATATCTTGTATTGCAGCATTAGGAATACCTGAAGTAACAAAGAAACTTTCGATATGTTTATCTTTATAAGCGTCTGCAGATTCAGAGAAAGATAAATAGCTAACATTCATGTCGTTATAAGTAAGTCCAGTAGCATCGAATATCTGTCTAGCATTCGCTTCAACACCGCTGCCTGGAGCTCCAACAGATACTTTTTTGCCTTTCATGTCTTTAACATTAGTTATGCCACTATCGGGGGAAGCAACTATTTGTACAATTTCAGGATACAATGTAGCAATACCTCTAATGTTTTCGATTTTTGCGCCTTCAAAAGCTTCAGTTCCATTATAAGCATAATCAATCATATCATTTTGAACTATTGCTAATTCAGCTTCATTCTGTCCAAGAAGCTTGCAATTTTCAACTGAAGCACCTGTTGCTTGAGCGGTTACATTCATGTTTGGAATCTTTGAGTTAAAGATTTGTGCCATGGCTCCGCCATAAGGATAATAGGTTCCAGAAGTTCCTCCTGTTGCAAGGATCATGTTTGTTTTTGCTGGTGCACATGCTGTGAATACTAAAGCAAGCATGAGCATTAGTGCTAATAAGATAGCAAAATTCTTTTTCATAAAACCCCTCCTAAAATAAATTTTCTGAATCTGTAATTTGATTGTAATATTACAGTAACTCAAAATAACAAAAAAAAACTAAAACTAACAATATTGTTAGAAAATTAGGAAACTTTGTACAAGCTAAAAGGGGTTTTCATATTCTTCCAACATCACCAGAAGCCTTCTGATGAATGTTTT
>NZ_JAWLCK010000154.1:0-5247 GCF_041687175.1 Lutispora sp. | reverse complement strand
AAAACCATGTGTATCGCAGTAAACCAATATTTTAATGGGAATATAGAAAAAAGCAAGCTGTTGGATATATTAGGCAATAGATCCTTTTCATCAGGGGTGGATTGTGATGAAGAAGAACAGTTTCAATACTATGATCTAATATACAAATAGTTTTTATACATAAATAATCTTATTATGAAGATGATGCCAGCATGACTTTGGTTTCATAATTGTATAAAGTCCTCATTAAGTGAGAATCCTGTTAATACAATACTATTAACAGGATTATTATTTTGGAGGATATTATGGATTATTATATTATAGTAGGCTTGCCTGCATACAACGAAGAAGAAGCCATTCCAAAGGTCTTGGATAAGCTGCTTTTTCTCAAAGATATATATGGGGACAGATTCAGAATATTGGTGGTAAACGACGGCAGTACTGATAATACTGAGGAAATACTGAAGGAGTATAGGGAAAGCTATGACTTTATCAACTATATAAATCACAATGTGAATCAAGGTTTAGGCAGAGCTATTTATACTCTTTTTTATCATGTGAGCCATAAATATGGCAAAGGAGATATACTTGTTACTTTAGATGCGGATAATACCCACAGCCCTAAAATCATTCCCTTTATGGTGGATAAGCTGATAAAAGAGGAATTGGATGTAGTTATCGCCTCCAGGTTTGTGAAGGGTGGAAGGGAAATAGGGCTTTCAATGGAAAGAAAGCTATTGAGCAGAGGAGCTGCTGCTTTTCTAAAATTATTTTTTCCTATAGAAAATGTCCATGATTATTCCTGTGGCTTTAGAGTATATGATGTGGATTATCTGGACAGGGCAATTATGGCCTATGGAGGAGATTTAGTTACCTCCAGAGGGTTTGAATGCATGGCTGAAATATTAGCCAGGTTTAGCAAGCTTGGAGTTAGGGCAGGCGAATATCCTTTGGTTTTGGAATATAACCTGAAACAGGGTGAAAGCAAGATGAAGGTGCTGAGAACCATAAAAGGCTATTTAAGCCTTCCACTTAAGGTCAGAAAGCCCCAGCCAAAAAGGGGAGAGGTCTATGAATAGAAATTTGACGGAGATACTAATATCCGTATTGATGGGAGCTTTGGGACAAACCATATTGAAGCTGGGAGCAAATAAATTAGGCAATATTTCATTGTCTTTAAGTAATATAGTAAGAGATATACTACATATATTGATAATACCTGAGATACTCATAGGATTGATTCTTTTCGGCAGCAGCTTTTTGTTGTGGATAAAGGTTCTCACAAAATCAGACTTAAGCTATGCCTATCCTATGGTAAGCTTGGGTTATGTTCTTGTTGCATTGCTTTCAAAGTTCTTATTCAATGAGCCCTTTACTTTTAACAAAATTATCGGGATTGTGATGATTGTATCGGGAGTATTTATACTCAACAGTTGAAGGAGCCTTCATTCAGTAGAAGTAATAGGGTTGGGTTAGTTTAGTGATAGGGATGATGCAATGAATAATAAACGGTGGAACCTGATAGTAACCATACTGGTTTTTCTTTTTATTTTTGCAATTAGAATACCTCATATCAATAATTCGCCCTGTGAACAAGGAGATTTTTGGCGCCAGAGTGATACAGAATCAATAGCAAGAAACTTTCTTGAGGATAAATTCAATATTTTTTATCCTCAATTTAACTATGATGGAAAAAAGCCTAATTATGTCCAATTGGAATTTCAGATAACCACTTTTCTTATTGCCCTGCTGTATAAAGTTTTTGGCTATCACTATTATTTGGCAAGGCTTGTCCCAATAACATTTTTTATGGGATCTTCAATCTATTTGTATCTTATAGTTAAAAGATATTACGGCAATCCGGTGGCCTGGTATGCTATCATTGCCTATGCAATCATGCCCATTAATATATATTACACCAGAGCCATAATGCCTGAATCGGCAGCCTTGTTCTTTTTCATCGGAGCATTTTACTATTTTACAAAATGGTATGACAATGAAAAGTTGTCAACATTATTTATATCAGCTATTTTTACATGCCTATCCATATCCCAGAAAACTCCCACCATTTTTATTGGGCTTGCTATGATTTTTCTTCTCATAAAAAAATACAGATTCAGATTTCTGCTAAAGTGGGAACTCTGGATCTTTGCCCTCATCTCACTGCTGCCAAATATAATATATATTCAATGGTCCAGAAGCATAGCAGAATTTGATTATGTGACCAATATTGGTCTTCTTCACATAGTTCCTAAGAGTCTCAAAGCTTTTTTAGATATTGAGTCTTATAAGTTTGCAGGAGGAGAAATAGCTGCAGCCATATCCCCAGGGCTCATAGTACCAATTATTGCAGGTCTTATAGATTCCAAATGGACCAAGGATTACCCAATAATTTTCTGGACTGCAGCAATGCTTTTGGAAGTAATAGCTGTAGTAGCAGTGATAAAACTCAAATACTACTTTATCTTTACGACTCCCATTGCAGCTATATGGGCAGGAAAGAACCTGGGTAAGCTGGGAAATGGCAGGAGGATTATTTTTTCTGTACTTATGGGATTATCAGTACTGGCCATATGGAACTATAAAGGTTGTAAATCATTTTTTGTTGAAAAGGACAATATACTAAAACAGGCGGAGGTTATTAGAATGTACACTGAACAAGATGACTTAGTGGTGATCGGCACAGTAGAACCGACTTTGCTGAACCAGTCAAGGAGAAGTGGCTGGAGAGCAAATATAAAATACTATAAGGAAATTCCCACAGGAGCTGAGAAAGAGATACATTATCTAGTAGAAAAGGGAGCCAAGTATTTCAGCCCCTTAGGTGGTTATATATACGGAGACGATGGAAGCTACAGGAAGTACCTCGATGATAACTTTGAAAAGCTGGGGGAAGGAGATTATTTTATATACAAGCTGAGGTAGTATATTTGTTACGGGTTACAAGTTGCGGGTTGCGAGTTCCGAGTCTCGGATCCCGAGTCACGAGCTCTGCATTACGTATCACGAGTCCCGAGTCACGAGTCCCGTATCTCGAGTCATGACAAGGGATATGCATGCAACATGCTGCTAATAAATATTCATATTGGAGAACTTTTTAAAAAAAGATTGTCTGTGGGAATAATATGGTTTATTATGGAATTACATACATATAAACGTAAGCATTCATATTATATTTTTTAGGAGGGTTAAAATGAAAAAGGCGCATGAGGTTGATTTTCAACTTTATGGGGATGACATGCAGTTTGTAGAAATTCAATTAGACCCGGGAGAAAGCGTAGTGGCAGAAGCAGGAGCCATGATGTACATGAGTGAGGGAATAGTAATGGATGCCGTATTTGGCGACGGCTCTGATGCTGATGCTAAGAAAGGCTTTATGGACAAGATGTTGGGGGCAGGCAAAAGAGTGCTGACAGGAGAAAGCTTGTTCATGACAATGTTTACCAATAATGCCTATGACAAAAAATCATTGGCCTTCGCAGCACCATATCCAGGAAAGATAATAGCAAAGGATCTGGGAGCCTTGGGAGGACAGTTGATTTGCCAGAGAGATGCCTTCCTCTGTGCTGCAAGAGGTATACAGATTGAGATAGCATTCCAGAAAAATATAGGAGCAGGATTATTCGGCGGTGAAGGTTTCATAATGCAGAGACTTTTAGGAGACGGCCTTGCTTTTATGCATGCAGGGGGAACAATAATAGAAAAGGAACTGGCACCGGGAGAAGTCTTGAAGCTTGATACGGGATGTCTTGTAGCTATGACACCAAGCGTTGACTACAATGTAGAATTTGTAGGAAACGTGAAGAGCGCTTTCTTCGGAGGAGAGGGATTATTCCTGGCCACTTTGAGAGGACCAGGACATGTATGGCTTCAATCAATACCATTCAGCAGATTTGCAAACAAGATAATGGCAGCAGCCTCCAAAGGCGGTGGAGGCGGAAAGTCCAAGGGTGAAGCCAGCTTGTTAGGAGGCATCGGAATAGGAGATCTCTTCGGAAGAGATTAAGTGTAATAAAAAAAAATATCCCACCATAGATTTAACTAATAAATAATCTAGGGTGGGGTTTTTTGTGATCAACAAGATATGGTTTTTCATAATCGCATTTTCCATAGCCTTTGCTGCAACCAACGGAAAGCTGGAAGCTTTGAATGAGGAAATATTCACTTCATTAAAATCCTCTCTTGATATCTCATTGGGATTATTGGGAAATCTAATGCTCTGGTGCGGTATATTAAAGGCGGCGGAAAAGGCAGGTCTGGTAGAAAAGCTTGGTTCTATAATTAGACCTGTACTAGGTCTCCTGTTTAGGGATATACCAGAGAAAAGTGCTGCCATGGGGGCCATGGTTATGAATATAACTTCCAATATGCTTGGCCTGGGCAATGCGGCAACACCTTTTGGGCTGAAAGCCATGGCTGAGCTGCAAAAGTTCAATAGGGACAAAAGTACTGCTACCAATGCTATGGCTTTATTTCTGGTTATAAACGGCGCTCCAATCTGTTTGATACCCTCTACTGTGATGTCAATCAGGGCTTCTCTTGGCTCAAACAATCCTGGAGCTGTTATCATACCCTCCATAATCACTTCTATGGCAGCTTTGACTGTAGGAGTAATCTGTTGCAAGATATTTGAAAAAAGGGAGGGTAATATGGAATGAATATTGTGATACCCTTCATAATACTGTTTATGCTAAGCTATGGATACATAAAAGGCGTGCCTGTTTATGAGGCTTTTATTGAAGGAGCAAAGGAAGGCATGAATATAACACTAAGGATTTTTCCTTACATTGTGGCTATGCTTCTGGCAGTGGGCATGCTTAGAGCATCAGGAGGTTTGGCACTTATTGACTTAATATTAAGGCCTTTTACTGTCCTTTTAAAAATACCGGAGGAGATACTTCCCCTTATAATAATGAAGCCATTATCGGGAAGCGGTGCATTGGGTGTATTGGCAGATATATTGAAGCGTGTAGGACCAGATAGTTTGACAGGGATCATAGCTTGTACTATAATCAGCAGCACTGAGACTATCTTTTATACCATCACAGTATATTTCGGATCAATAGGCATAAAAAATATCCGCCATACACTGCTTGCAGCAATAATAGCAGATATTACGGGAATAATTGTAGCAATTGCAATTTGCAGCAGAATGTTTGGATGAGAAAATAAGCATTAAATTCAATATAGGAAAAATATAATTGACTAAATTATCAAGTTATTGTATATTCTATATATATGAGTTAAGAACTCTGAATCTGGATTTCG
>NZ_JAWLCK010000153.1:0-5271 GCF_041687175.1 Lutispora sp. | reverse complement strand
AGCACAATATAAATTATAGAGGTATTACCGTCAAATCTGCTTAGTATATCTACTATCAGCATGAAAATAGTTGAATATAGCATCGACATATAAAGCTTGTCCGACATAGAATCTTTTTCAAAAAGCTTAAATGCATGAAAATAGATGATTAGAACTATCCCAATAGAATAGATGTTTAATATTGCATTATTCTCCAGACTCATTAATATTCACTCCGTATTAAGACTTCACTAATACATTTATTACTACAAGTTCATTCAATATAATATATCAAATCTGCTGTATGCTATAATGAGTATAATGTTATAATAAATCTGGGCGGCTATTCATGTCAACTTATTTAAATCACTTTATATCATTCTAAAATAAATGTCAATTTGGACTACTCCCCTCTAACAATTTGTTACACTCCTGCCAAAGCTTCATAAGTTTTTCAGACTTCACATTACGCAGTAGCTTTATGTCTGAATTCGACTTCTCTCGACGCATATTTCATCCTTTTTTGGAAATCTATTGAGTTTTTCTACAAAAAACTATACAATCAATATAATATAAATAACCTAAAAGGAGGATTTTTATGGCAATAGCATGGACTCCTAACTTATCGGTCGGTGTTAATCAAATTGATGACCAACACAAAATATGGTTTGAAAAGGCTAATGAACTGTTTGAAGCCGGAAAAGCACAGAGAGCAAAAGAATACATAAATACAATGATTGATTTCTTAGATGAGTATACAAAACAGCACTTTAGAGATGAAGAAGCCTATATGGAAAAAATCGGCTACCCTGAAATTGATGCCCAAAAGAAAGCACATGCAAGCTTTATCAAAGATCTTGCCAAATTGAAGAGCGAATATAACGAGTCCGGAGGTAATCTTCTAGTTATAATAAATGCAAATAAAATGGTTATAAACTGGCTTACAAATCACATAACAACCATGGACAAAAAAATAGGCGATTATGCGAAAACTCTTTAGAATAGTATAAGGGATTACATGCCAACTTCGGCTTGTAATCCCACATTACTATTCAACTTCAACTCCTCAAAATCTTCTCCATTGGCTTGCCTTTTGCCAATTCATCCACCAGTTTATCAAGCCAACGGATTTTTTGCATTAGAGGGTCTTGGATTTCCTCTACACGATGCCCGCAAATCACGCCTTTAATATTTATAGAATTAGGGTTTATCTGCGGAGCCTCTCTAAAGAAGGTTTCGTAATCAACATTCTTCTCAATCTGTGCCTGCAAACCGGAATAGTCATACCCTGTCAACCAGCAAATCACTTCATCAACCTCAGATTTGGTACGCCCTTTTCGCTCCGCCTTTTGAACCAGCAGTGGATAAACCTTTGAAAAGGCCATCTTATATACACGATCGTTTGTCAAAATTATCACTCCCATTCGTTTTCTTTTTTACTCTTCACCGCAGGATATCAATGATGTGTCTAAATATCCAACCTCTCAATAATACCGTGTTTTATCGCATTATCGTATATCTCACGGAAAAGCTTTCTAGCACCTTCCCCAAATCCTAACGACATAGAATTCATAAAACTGTCATATATTATCTTACCATTGAATGGAAGCAAAACAGTTTCAATTTGAACAGGCAATTCTCGTCGCAATGTATTTGCTACCGAATTGCTTAGCCCTTTTATCCCGTATAGCCTGTCTTCACCCTGCTCATTTGAACCAATTGCAACGGCATATTCTGGTAGATACTCTAAAATAATGAACATTCCTTTTTTATGGTTCCTTCTCCACAGCTTCAAAATTTCTATTTTCTCTTGAGGTAGCTCAGTTTCACGAATATATTCGTCTATCAGTTCCGGTTCACTCCACAGTACCTCTCTCACTTTGTGCACCTTCATATTACTAATGGTATTAGGATATTCTGGCTTTATTTTTCCACTTACCACACTCTTTCGCTCATTAACATAGCTTATCAAGTCCAACCATATTCCATAGAATAGTCTGCACTCATCTGGACTTAACTGTGCCGTTTTTATGTCTTCAAATATAGCGCAGCATTTCTTGAACTTCTTTCCGCTTCCACATGGACAAGGATCATTGCGTCCGATTTTTGTTCTATCCGATTTTGGAAACTCAATAATGTTTTTATTCTGTTTGCTTGAAATCTCATGTAATTCGGATGGAGTAAGTCCATTGTTTAACCATATCCGCGTGTTATTTTTTGCATGCATTATAAGATCTAAAAATTGCTGTAATTGATTTTCGCTATCGAAAACAATATCATACTTCTCTAAAATGGTTCCTAATTCTCTTATCCCAGCACTGTAAGTCATATAAGTTCTGATTTCTCTATAGGCTGTTGTTATGTTATCACTGAAACCAAAAACATTCAACATAAAACTGATTACATTCCACCAGTGGTCATTATCCTCATAATCTTTATCTACATATTTAAGAAATTCATTTTTTTCTGGTACATAGCGAGGTTTGTCTGCCTGATGTTCTAATAGATTTTCAGCCTGTTTAAAGTCATCAAAAAATAAATGATGCACGATGTACTCTTTATAAAAGCCGTACCTGCCATTCTTTAATACTAGCGGCAAGAGCAGAATATATATCTCCTCTATGTTTGTCTTATCTTCATTTTGTTCATTGAAAATATTAACAAAATCATCTCGGCTGATAATGCCATATAGATTCACCGCAGCTCTAGCGTATGAATCAAGTAGCTTTCGAATATTGGCTCTACCTCTTGGACAACGAACAATATCTGAAGTTGGGTTATATCGTTCAAATATTTCCTTTGCTTTTTCTTTGTTCATATTATTTCGACTCCAATCTTCTAAAAGTGTCCTCTGCTCTCCATCACTTAGCACAAAAAATAAATTCAAATCCCATTTCTTTTATTTGCTTACTATCATATTATTAAACTTTCTATCTGTAAAGCTATATTCTGTTTAGTTACCATGATTATACATCTCGATAATTTATTTGACAATGTGACCACATGATCATATAATAAAAGTAAGGATGTGACCAGGCGGTCACTTATTTGTGAAAGGAGGATCTTATGCCACAAGAAACCTTTTTTAACTTGCCAGATGATAAAAGAAGCTTAATAATCTCAGCTGCTATGGACGAATTTTCTAAAGCTGATTATAATACAGCCAGCGTAAATCAGATATGCAATAAATCAAATATTGCCAAAGGAAGTTTTTATCAGTATTTTGCAGATAAGCTGGATTTGTATGTTTATATAATGACTTTAGCTATAGAAGAAAAAATTAAGTTTTTTTCCAGTGTTATTGCAGAATTCCATACATTATCGCTATTGGAGCAATTTCGTTTGCTTTTTCTTAAAGGTGTAGAATTTGCAAAAAAATATCCTCAATATGCTGCTTTAGGTGAACAATTCACTAAAGAAAATGATGAATCGGTTAAATCAGCAGTTATTAAGGAAGGAGAGAAACAATCAGAATCGCTATTTTTGCAAATGATAGACAATGCAAAAGCAAAAGGTGAAATTGATAGTAGGGTTGATTCTTTAGCTTTAAGCTTGTTGCTCCAATCTTTGAATAGCATAGTCAATAAATATATGATTGATAAGTTTGGTACAGTCAATTATGAACAAAATGAAGAAGGCATAAATGATTTTGTAGATTCACTCTTGTATATAATATTTAATGGAATTCAGAATAAATTTGATTGAAACCTAAAGGAGGTTTGACTATGAATAAGAAAATAGATATCATGGTAGGGATGTTATTTGCAGTCGCTACCATAATATTTATCATATTATTTCTAACCAATGATATGTTTTTTAATTGGGCATTTGCAAGACATCATAATATATTGAGCTGGTATATCAGACCCTTATTTATAATACCAATGGTTATATTTGCATTTAAGAAAAGCTATACTGGCATATTCGCTACAATATTTGCTCTATTTACAAGTATGTTCTGGTTTCCCGTTCCAGCTGAAAACAGCCCTCAGGTATTAGCATTCTTAGCTTTTGAAATGGATTACCTTAAGGGTACATGGACAGCTCCCAAAATATTAATGAGTTTAGCTGTACCCCTATTTTTCATTATGCTTCTTATAGCAGCATGGAAAAGAAACTGGAAATGGCTTGTAGGTGTTATAATAGGAGCGGCTGTTCTAAAATTTATTTGGAGTATTGCATCTAGTGGTAAAGCAGGCATGTCTATTCTAAAACCTGCATTATTAGGCCTGATTGTCTGCATATGTGGATTAGGCTATTATTTTAAAAAGCATAAGCAAAGGAGTAAAAAATAAATTTACTCCTGCTTTGTATCATTAACGCTTTCCACTTTTTTAACCATAACCTTACCAGTTGCATTTTTTCCAGTAACTTGTATATTATATTTATCCGCTTCAGATACTGTTACAGTGAATAGGCTTCACTAAAAGGTTGTTTCCTGTATAGGGTCCACTGCCATTTTTGCCTCTAATCGCAAGCGCAATTTCCCCGTCTTCATGGGCTACTTCAAATTGCAGCACATCACCCTTGTTAAGGGATAACTCACACTTGCTTTGAGAACTCCACTCCTTGAAATCCATTGTGAATCTTGTTCCATTTGCATTCTCTAGAATCACAATGCTGCCCTCTGGTGCGGAGTAAGCCGATATAGATATAATAATAGCAATCACCAGAGGCAGAAAAATGATAGGGTTCATGTAAAACCAGGGATCTACCTTTAAAACTATCACATATTTCGTTTTTCCAAATCAGATTGCCACTAGAACCTACTATTTCTATACCATCAGACAGCGGATCACTGATTATTCTGTTATTTATGATCCTATTGCCAGATCCAGATCGAATTATTATATTCTCAAATCGATAATTTCTTATGTTAATACCTTCTATTCCTACTCCAACAACGTTTGATAATGTAATAGTCGTAAAGAGGATATCTTTACCATCCAATATAACTCCTGGCCTCTTGGCTACAATTCGAATATTACTCTTTAGAATATTTACTGTTTGAAAATATATGCCTTCCTCTAAAAGGAGTGCATCTCCTTCATTCACATTATCAGAAGCTATTAGAGCGTTAATATCAGTAAGGAGTGTTATATTGATTACTGCCATAAACTCCCTTCCTTTATATAAATATAACAGGCTTGTTCCAGTATTAATATATTCCTTGAATTATGTCCGTGACAAGCTTGCATATACTAAAAAATTCCCTCTAATTCATAATTAGAGGGAATAAGAAAAAACACTTTATTCATTCCAGGGAATATCTAAAGGTCTTCGCAGCAACTG
>NZ_JAWLCK010000152.1:0-5291 GCF_041687175.1 Lutispora sp. | reverse complement strand
TAAATTAATTTGTCTCCAATGTTTTTATCATAAAAATATCTGTGCGGCATATAAGTTTAAATATATATTTTATTTTCTTTTTTTTCATGCAATGTAAAGTGGGGTGTAGACATTTGAATATACAAAGGAGATACAAAAAAAAGAAGTTATATTGGATCAGTTTGCTCCTATGTATTACTCTCTTGGTTGTTTTATCTATTAATAAGGGGATGTATGAAACAAAGGAAGTATTAAGCAGTTCAGAAGTATATGCTGATTTTGATGAGGATAGTATAGATAATATTTTTGTGTTCATTATCAACAATTCAATACCCACTTTAAAAGCAGCTTATGAAGATTATAAAGGAATAACTATAACAGGAATAGATGACTTTTTCTCAGATAGATTAGCAACGCTGCCTGAAAAGTTTCTAAAGGATCCTCTTAATTTTTTAAAGCTGACATATTCGGGCTTTATGGATATTGATGAAAAAGAGCTGGCAGCGTCTGATGCTATGAGGAAAGAGTTGCCGGATATAAAAAGCTTTTCTGATGTGCCTGAGGGTGAAATATACTTTAGTGAAGAAGATGAATACACTTCAGAAGAAATGAAAGGAAATAATGATTCAATAAATAATGGTAATAGCAATAGTACTGAGGAATATGATGCCAATATACCATCTCCTGATAAAGTAAATTTGTCAAAAAAGGATCCTCAGATACTTATCTATCACAGCCATGCAACTGAAAGCTATATGCCTAATACAGCTTCTAATTATCATACATTAACGGAAAAATATAATGTGGTTTCAGTGGGAAGTATAATGGCTAAGGTTCTACAGGACAAATACAACTACAAGGTTATACACGACAAGACATATCATGATAAGGATTCTTATGCCTATTCCTACTCCAATTCATTAGTTACAATAAAAAAACAAACAAGCAAATATCCATCAATTAAGGTAATATTGGATATTCACAGAGATGCTTTTACTGCTAAGGAGGAGAGTGTTAGAACAGCAAAGAAAAATGATTACACCACCACTATAAACGGTAAAAAAGCTGCAAAAATTATGCTGGTCATAGGAAAAAAGAACCCAAATCATGGGGAGTTAGAAAAGTTTGCAGCATATATAAAGAAAAAGATGGATAAACTATATCCTGGGCTATATTTGAGAACAGATAAGCCTAATACCAAATATAATCAGTATTTTAGCAATTATTCCATGTTGATTGAAGTTGGTTGCATGCTCAATACCATAGAAGAAGCTCAATATTCGGCAGAACTGATGGGTCATGTACTAGGAGAGGTATTGAAAGAATTGCAGGAGTGAAAAAATTGAATAGAACAGAAGAAAAGCTATTAAAAAAACAACAAAAAAGAAATAGAATAAGGAATGCATGGGTATTGCTTATGTGCTTCGTGCTTTTCATTACCATGATATATGTAACAGATATGAGAACTTCAGATTTAGTTTCAAAGAAAGATGGAAAACATGCATTGTTTCTCAATATTGAAAATCAAAAAGATGTTAGAATCGACATAGCAGGCGAGACTTATAAGTTTGATATTGAGTATATAACAAAAACCATAAGCAATATAGTTAAATGGTCAAAGGAAGCGTTTAATTCAATAGTGAGCAAATTGGGCTCTTGAATCATTCAAATATTGGGTGAAATCAGGAGCCTATATGATTTTTATTATAATTACAATTACATATTATATGCTTTTATGGTAAAATGGTTTATGCTATAATTTAAGATATTTTGTGATTGCGGTATAAAGTTCTAAAAATTTAAGGAGGAACCCCGAATGACAAGGGATAGGCAAAAACACATAAGGAATTTTTGTATTATTGCTCATATTGACCACGGCAAATCAACTCTTGCAGATAGATTGATAGAAAAAACCGGAGTAGTTGCCGAAAGAGATATGGAATCACAATTACTAGATAATATGGACTTGGAAAGAGAAAGAGGTATAACTATTAAGCTTACATCTGTGAGATTGAACTATAAAGCTCAGGACGGAGAAGAATATATTTTTAACCTGATAGATACTCCAGGACATGTGGACTTTACTTATGAGGTATCGAGAAGCCTGGCAGCTTGTGAAGGTGCTATTGTCATTGTTGACGCTACTCAGGGTATTGAAGCTCAGACCTTGGCTAATGTGTATCTTGCTTTAGATAATAACCTGGAGTTATATCCTGTCATAAATAAAATCGATTTACCCAGCGCAGATCCTGAAAGGGTCAAGAAAGAAATTGAGGATGTAATAGGTCTTGATTCAGCAAATGCTGCCTTGATATCTGCCAAGGAAGGTATAGGCATAGAAGAAGTTTTGGAAGGTATTATAAATTATATACCTCACCCTCAAGGTGATGAAGATGAACCTCTAAAAGCGTTGATATTTGATTCTTTGTACGATAGCTATAGAGGGGTCATAACATATGTTAGAATTGTTGATGGAAAAGTTAAGCCAGGTATGACCATAAGGATGATGTCAAACGGAGCGGAATATGAAGTTGTAGAAGTGGGAACATTGAGTCCTAATATGACACCCTGCAGCGAACTACTAGCTGGTGAGGTAGGCTATATAACTGCAAGTATAAAAAATGTAAGAGATGTTCATGTAGGAGATACCATAACAGACGCGGATAGACCCTGTTTGAATCCTTTGCCAGGGTATAGAAAGGTTACTCCAATGGTATACTGTGGCATTTATCCTGCTGATGGAGCAGACTACAATGATTTGAGGGATGCTTTGGAAAAGCTTCAGTTAAATGATGCGGCTTTATTATTCGAACCGGAAACATCTGCAGCTTTAGGATTCGGTTTCAGATGCGGATTCCTAGGCTTGCTTCATATGGAGATAATACAAGAAAGGCTTGAGAGAGAATACAACCTGGATCTTATAACTACTGCGCCAAGTGTTATCTATCATGTGGTCAAGACCAATGGAGAAATGATTGAAGTGTCAAATCCGACTAATATGCCTTCTCCTCAGGAAATCGAATATATGGAAGAGCCTATTGTTGAGGCTTCCATAATGTCTCCTACTGAATATGTAGGCACTATTATGGAGTTATGCCAAAACAGAAGAGGAGTATATAGAGACATGCAGTATATGGAAGAAACCAGGGCTATAATCAAATATGATCTTCCTTTAAACGAAATAATTTATGACTTTTTTGATGCTCTAAAATCAAGAACTAAGGGTTATGCTTCTTTCGATTATGAGTTGAAAGGATATGAAAAATCAGATCTGATAAAACTTGATATATTGTTAAACGGAGAAACTGTTGATGCTTTATCCTTCATAGTTCACAAAGAAAAAGCATATGCCAGAGGAAGGGCTATGGCAGAGAAACTGAAAGAAGTAATACCAAGACAAATGTTTGAAATTCCCATACAAGCAGCTGTGGGTCAGAAGATAATAGCTAGAGAAACAGTAAAAGCATTGAGGAAAGATGTTCTGGCAAAATGCTACGGTGGAGATATTTCAAGAAAGAAAAAGCTTTTGGAGAAACAAAAAGAAGGAAAGAAGAGAATGAGACAAGTAGGAAGTGTTGAGCTGCCTCAGGAAGCTTTTATGTCGGTTCTGAAACTCAATGATTAGGTGATGATGATGAAAAATATAGGTTTATACATTCACATACCCTTTTGTTTAAGAAAGTGCCTATATTGTGATTTTAATTCTTATGCTGGCAAAGGTATGTATGAAAAACCCTATGTAGAAGCTTTGATAAAGGAATTAAAGTGCTATTTGAACAAGCAGGAATATAGATTCAGAACAGTTTTTATTGGTGGGGGTACCCCCACCATTATTAATCCTGAAAACATTGCAAAAATAATAGGAACTATAGAAAGAAATATTCAAAAGGATGCAGAGATAACTATAGAATGCAATCCTGGTACTATAGACAAAAATAAGATAGAAGTGTACAAAGCTATCGGAATAAACAGAATAAGCATCGGTCTACAGGCATGGCAGGATGAATTACTGAAAACTATTGGACGAGTACATAAAAGAGAGGACTTTATAAAAAGCCTTAATCTATTTAGAAGTTATGGTTTTGATAATATTAATGTGGATTTGATGTTTTCACTGCCAGGTCAGACCATGGAAATGTGGATAGAAACTCTGGAGAATGTGTGTGATTTAGAAATTAAGCATGTATCATGCTATAGTCTTATTGTTGAAGAAGGTACTCCCATACATAAGTTAATCGAATCAGGAGACTTAAAGATTCCAGACGAGGATTTGGATAGAGAAATGTATAGGACAGCGAAAACCATATTAGAAAAATATGGATTAGTGCAGTATGAAATTTCTAACTTTTCTAAGCCTGGATTTTCTTGTGCCCATAATTTAATTTACTGGAGAAATGAAGAGTATCTGGGAGTAGGTGCAGGAAGTCATTCCAAATTAGACAATAAGAGATTTTGGAACTATGAGAACTTAGATAAATATATAGAGTGCCTGAAAACCGGAAAACTTCCTATAAAAGATAAGGAAAATATCAGTTTTAAAGAGGACCTCTGGGAAACCATAATACTAGGCTTAAGGTTAAACGCTGGTATTTCTGTATCTGAAATAAATCATAAGTATAGAATTGATTTTTTAAAGCAATATGAAAATACCATAACTAAACTGGAGTATGATTTACTAGTAAAAAAACAAGGTGATAAAATAAGTCTCACAGATAGAGGAAGAGACTTGTCCAATAGAGTTTTTATTGAATTTATGTAACAGTAACAATTTTTCAAAATGCTATTGACAAAAAAAAGCTACAGTGATATTTTAAAAGCAGAATTAGCACTCAATAGTGTAGAGTGCTAACAAAGGTGGTGAGTTCTATGTCCCTAGGAAATCGAAAACAGCTTATTTTGCAAGCGATAATTGAAGACTATATAAAAACAGCAGAACCTGTTGGCTCAAGAACAGTGTCTAAAAAATACTTAACAGATATAAGCCCTGCAACTATTCGAAACGAGATGGCTGATTTGGAGGAAATGGGCTATATAGAACAACCTCACACTTCAGCAGGCAGGGTGCCTTCAGATAAAGGTTATAGATTATATGTAGATAAACTAATGAGTGAAATTACTATCAATCAACAGGATTATGAATTTATAAAAAAGGAGTTTACAAAAACTGTTGGAGAGATTGATAGGCTTATTAAGCATGCTTCTAAACTGCTGTCGGCTATGACTAATTATGCATCCATTGCTATGGCCCCACAGTTTAGGAGAACCTGCCTCAAACATTTGCAGTTGATTAAAGTAGACAGCTACCATATATT
>NZ_JAWLCK010000151.1:0-5372 GCF_041687175.1 Lutispora sp. | reverse complement strand
TTTGTCATGCAAACTCACCCACAGACTTAAGCCTTATATGTAGTTCGTGTTCCTCAGACCGGAGTTTTGCCGCCGACTTCCTTCAGATTCCACCTCACGGTGGACACCCTTGTCTTAAGCTAACGGTTGGCGCTATCAACCCCCGTATCGGACTTTCACCGACTAGCTTGCGCCCATGCTGGGCGCACATGTTAAGGCTACAGCAATTAGTTTTGCTGTAGCCTTCTTTTTGAATTATTATTTAATATATCCAGATGACGTGTTAATACCTATGTTCTTGGTTGCATTATCATAGGTTACCTCAAAATCAATTACCATTCCTACATCACGAAGCTTAAAGTAGGTATTTCCACCTATAATATAGGCTTCAAAAGAAATTTCCTCACCATTTAGTAGAACCTTAGAATTAGTAACCTTCGCTATCTTTTCATCAGAATTTGAAGAAACAGCAAGTTCCCCACCTACCGGAGTATATGCTTTACCTGTTAATAGATTTATAGCATTTGTATTTCCATCACATGTAACTTCAAACTTCTTACCTGTGTCCTTTAACATCATAGCCAAATCACGAAGCTTGAAGTAATTGTTACCATTTATGCTATATGCTTCTATAGGTATCAATTCTCCATCCAGCATAAGCTTTTATGCTGTTGGCTTTGCTATAATTGTTTCGGTCTCCGCTGCTTTTGCTTCTGGTTCGTTTTTGGATAACAATGGATTTTGCAATAGGCCATATTTTCCATTCATTTCAACCCTTGCTATACCATCTTTAAAAGAGTCTGCTCGACTATATTGTAGAGGAATGATCTCCTTACCTGTCTTGTCTACATATCCATAACTGTAATTGTAGTCCCATTCATTAGCACCTGGTGTGCTCACACCTACCAAAGCCAAACCTTCTTTAAATTGTCTAATATTATCATAATTTATGGGAGTTATCTCTTTTCCAGTTTTATCAATAATACCCAGTTTATTGTTTAGAGTTACTACTGCAAAGCCATCATTGAAATTAGAGTCAACCCATTCACTTGGGTAATCATACTTAAATGGTATAACTACCTTTCCGGCCTTATCTATATAACCTGCCTTTCCATCAATTCCTACACATGCCACTCCTTCACTGAAATTATCAGCAAAGTCATACTTTACAGGTATAACTTCTTTGCCCGTCTCATCTATATATCCCTGTTTATTATTGATGGTTACTACAGCCATACCATCCGAAAAAGAATCAACATAGTCATACTTGATTTGAGTTATTTCTTTTCCAGTCTTGTCCACCAGACCTCTTTTCCAATCCACAGTTGCTATTAAATTGCCATCCAGGGGTACTTGAATATCATCATAGATTATAGGTACTATTACTTTTCCTGTCTTATCTATGCATCCAACTTTTCCGTCAATTCTCACTACCGCAAGGCCTTGTGTAAAACTATTTGCATGCTCATATATAAACGGTAGTACCTCTTTACCTGTTTTATCTATGAAACCAAACTTACCATTCAGCTTCACAGGTGCTAAGCCTTCGCTAAAATTGCCTATGCTTTCATATATGGGTGGTATGACTTGGGTACCCTTTGTGTCTATAAAGCCCCATTTACCATCGGAATAACTTCCTTCCAATATTCCAATCAATCCTTCATAAGGATAATACATAACACTATATTTTGGTTCTACGATTTCTTTGCCTGTTTTGTCAATAATTCCCCATTTGTTATCGATAGATACTCTTGCAATTCCATCATTAAAATTCTCAACAAAATCATATTTAAATGGGATGATCTCTTTGCCAGATTTATCTATGTATCCATATCTACTCTTATAGCCAAATGTGCCATCAGCTTGTTCACTAATATATGCCACTGCCATACCTTGATCAAAATCCCAAACACCATTAAACTTTGCAGGTATAACTATTTTTCCATTTTGATCCATGAATCCGTATTTGCCATCAACATTAATCTTAAATAGACCTTCTGTAGATTCTTCAAAATAATAATCGTACCATTTTACCATTGGTTCTTGATTGGCGGCATTGATGCTGATGATTGGATTAAATATCCCCATAATTAAAAATGAGCATAATACCAACGCCATAATCCTTTTACTTTTCTTCACAAGCATATCCTCCTTTTAGTCATATGTTTTGGTTAATTGGCTTTCCTCCTTTGAATTATACCAAGTATTGCCACAGTTGTACATAATACAACATATTTTTCTCTTTTTCGACATTTTCATTGTATTCTGCTTTCCTTTGTTATCTTTCTAAATATACAGATATGCTCATGTACTATATTTGATTTATAAATATAGGTATTATCAACTGCTTCCAGAATACTATGTTCCTTCCTCCTATCCCATATTATTAAATCTTCCAGTGTAAATCCAATATCAGCCATGATATTAGCTAAGTCTATATGTAAAGGATAAAATCTGTTTTTTTTCCTTTTATCCATTACAATAACAATACACATTTTATTTGGCTTCAGGACTTCATACACTCCTGAAAAGGCTTTAGCCAGATTATTTAAATATAAAGAATAACTATTTGTGTTTCCTATATTTTTTTGCAATGAAGTAAGATCCTTATGTTTTTTATGGTTTGTATGGTTTCGATTGGATATATTCCAACATGGTGGTGAAGTAACACATAGATCCACTGATTCTTCATACAAGTATTTATTAATATAAATACAGCTATCCTGGATTATCTGGCAACAATCTTTATAGCTCTTCAACCTTTCATTAGCAGTAGTTATGCATTTTTCATTTATTTCAAAACCAATGGCCATCCTATCTAAAGTATTTGCTGCCGCAAGTGTACTCCCAGTACCCATAAATGGATCAAGAACAACTTCCTCTGGATTTGTAAATATATTGATTATTCTTTTAATCACGTCTATTTTACTGCCATTCCATAGACTGCTTGAGTATTGAATCCATTCATCATGGGATTGACTTTCAATTAATATATCAGTATTCATTGGTTCATCCCCCTTTATGCATGTCTATGCATCTGGGATTGTCCATAATTACTGCAATTTATATGAGCTATGTAATAGGATAGTGGAATTTCATTGGTGACATGCCCATGGGCAGCTTGTTGGATGAGTTAATCTTAGATTTAATGAACATATACTGTTAATAGAGCATAAAATGATTATGGAGACTATGAAAGGAGCGAATAACATGAAAAATCAATATAAAAAGTATCCATGCCCCTACTTCATGAATATGTGTCCTTATTGGACTAATCAGTCCCCTTATAATGAAGAATACTTGACAGATTATCTTGATGAGTATAAAGAATACGAAGAGTATGCTGAAGACTATAATAATGTTTACATTAACTATACAGAAAAAAAGGATAGTTGCAGCCATACTAAACAAAAGGATTATGGTCCTAAACCCTTTGTTATTAATATTGAAGAAGCTACTCAAAAAAACAAGAACTTTCGTACCGCTTTATGGACAGGCAAACACTTACAACTTACCTTGATGAGCATAGATGTTGGAGGTGAAATAGGTTTAGAAATCCACCCTCACTTGGATCAATTCATAAGAATCGAAGAAGGCCAAGGAATAGTGAAAATGGGAAACAGAAAAGACAAGTTGGATTTTGAGGCAAGAGTATCCGATGACTTTATATTCATCATACCTGCCGGAACATGGCATAACCTGATAAATACAGGGAATAAACCCATCAAGCTTTATTCTATCTATGCACCACCTCAACACCCTTGGGGTACAGTTCATAAAACTAAGGCAGATGCAGAAGAAGCAGAAAAAAAGCATGACCGCTAATTTTGCTTCATAAATAATAAGGTTTCCGATGGAAGCCTTATTATTTTGTCACAGGTGTATATGTTCCGTATCCATAATAATATCCTGTGATTTTTTATCAATCACAGGATATTGTCAAAAGGACTATTATCATTCAGCTTTCGCAGCGCTTTCGCCTGCTATTTTTCCGAATACCACTGTATCAGGCACAGCATTACCTCCAAGCCTGTTCGAACCGTGGATTCCTCCAGTTACTTCTCCCGCTGCATATAGTCCTGGTATGATGTTACCCTCTTTATCAAGAACTTGCGCCTTTGTGTTAATCTCTATGCCTCCCATAGTATGATGAACCGTAGGCACCCTTGGGCCTGCATAGAAAGGAGGAGTATCAATCTTATGTTCAAATAATGTTCTACCGAATGGATCAGCTATTTTCTTCTCTACAGCCATGTTAAAGGTTTCTACTGATTTGATCAGGTTTGCAGGATCAACTTCTATTTGTCTTGCCAAATCTTCCAGTGTATCGGCTTTAAAAGCCCTGCCTTCTTCCACAAGCTGATCTATGGTTTCGTTAAAGTTGTTAGTTGTATCTCCCGTAGGATAAGAATGTTTATCTACGATAACCCACATAAAGTTATCCTCCTGCTGGAACAGGGCTTTAGTCATTACATCTCTCCTGGCACCTTCATCAACAAATCTGTTACCATCTTTATTGACAAATATCCTATTTTCAACGCCCTGCTCTATGTTTCCGCTAAGGCTGCCTGTACCCGGTTCACCCATTGGTAATAGCTGAATTTGCTCCATTCCTATCAGGTTTGCACCGATTTTCTCTGCCATCCACATACCATCACCAGTAATTCCAGGACGATTGGTTGTTTTTAGATTCGTAAGATCCGGCCACATCTTGTTATAGTAGTTTCTTGCTTGAACATTGGCGCTAAATCCACCAGTTGCAATTATAACACCATTGTTTGCTTTGGCTATAACCGTGTTTTGATTATTTTCTGCTTCAACACCTACGACCCTTCCATTTTCAACTATAAGCTCAGTTGCCCTTGTATTTAGCATTACTTCTATATCATTGCTATACTTATTTATATAATCCATATATGTCTCTATGTAACCTGTTCCAAGAGGCTTTTCAGGTTTATGTGACCTTGGCCATAATGCACCTAAAACCGTAAATATCTCATCTTTAAACTTCATACCCATACTTTCAAGCCATTCAAGAGCTGGATAGGCCTTTTCCACAAGGGTTCTTACCAACTCAGGCTTCCCGAGCTTGTCACCACCTTCGTAGGTCTGAGTATAATGCTTATCAATAGAGTCCTCTATACCTTGGGCTAACTGTCGCTCAGGATCAACTGCATTATATGCGGCACCGGATATAATAGTATTGCCTCCCACCATAGGCATTTTTTCCAAAACTAATACTTTTGCACCGTTCTGATGTGCCGATACTGCAGCTGCAAGCCCAGCTCCTCCTGCACCTATTACAACAACATCTGCATTCTTCTCTATCCTGCCTCTCACCTGCACAATGCTCTTATCCGGTCTTATAAGGTAAGGGGCAATATCTATATCAG
>NZ_JAWLCK010000150.1:0-5402 GCF_041687175.1 Lutispora sp. | reverse complement strand
ATCCTATTATGTAATGCTTGGTGCTATGGACGGATATGACTTTGAGGGGAATCTTTTATCCTATGAGGGTACATTTGGGGTAGGCTATAGTGTCATGAGTTTCTCCTTAGAAAAGTCCCATAGAGATATGTACAATGCCTTGATTGAGAAAAACAAAGAAAGATTCAGGGAAAAAACAGATAATGCAGATCCCTATGTGAGGCTGGCTAGAGAGAGCCTGACCCATTATCTGCTCCAGGGCAACTACATGGATGTGCCTGACTATGTAACAGATGAAATGTTAAATGCAAAAAGAGGGGTTTTTGTATCTTTAAAAAAAGAAGGTCAACTTAGAGGCTGCATAGGAACTATATTTCCCGTTACCGACAGCATAGCAGAAGAGATTATTAGAAATGCGGTGGAGGCAGGGACTCAGGACCCTCGATTCAGCCCTGTGAGAGAGGATGAGTTGGAGGAGATAGATTTTTCTGTAGATGTGCTGACAGAGGCTCAGAAAGCTGCAAGGGCAGAGCTGGATCCGAAGAAGTATGGGGTGATAGTGAGATGGAGAGGCAGGACAGGATTGCTGCTGCCAGACTTAGAAGGTGTTGATACTGTGGAAGAGCAGTTGGATATTGCGCTGAAAAAAGCAGGTATACCGCCTCATGAGAATTATTCAATTGAGAAATTTGAGGTCATCAGGCATAGGGAGTGATTTTTTATGGTTAAAGATGCCCTATTTTGGGAAAAGCATGGCGATAAGATCAGGTGTTTCTTATGCCCTCACAATTGCAGTATTGGTGAGGGGCAATACGGGCTTTGCTCGGTGAGAACCAACATGGAAGGGAAGCTTAAAACTATAAACTACGGTGAGATCACAGCTATGGCATTGGACCCCATAGAGAAGAAGCCTCTTTATCACTTTCATCCGGGAAGCAAAATCCTTTCTGTAGGAAGCTTTGGCTGCAACTTCTCCTGCGGCTTTTGCCAGAACTATTCTATAGCTCATTACAGAGCCAAGAGCCAAAATTTTTCTCCTGAGGACTTGATAGAAGCATGCAGACAAATAGATGACAATATAGGCATAGCTTTTACATATAATGAACCATCCATATGGTATGAATATATCTACGACACTTCAAAAAAGCTTAAGGAAATGCACCCAGAGTATAAGGTTGTGCTGATTACCAATGGATATATCCAGGTGGAGCCTTTGACTAAGATTCTGCCTTATGTAGATGCTATGAACATTGACCTTAAATCCTTCCAGCGGGATTATTATAAAAAGATATGCGGCGGAGATATTGAACATGTATTGAAGACTATAGAAAAGTCCCATGACAAATGCCATATAGAGATAACCACCCTTTTAGTTAATGGCCTAAATGACTCGGAGGAAGAAGTAGAAAAGCTCGCTGCATTTTTAGCAAACTTGGATAAAAATATTCCTCTACATTTAACCAGATATTTTCCAAACTATAAAATCCATCGTCCACCTACGGATATTGATGTAATGTTAAAAGCCAGAGAGGTGGCATCAAAATATCTGAATCATGTGCATTTAGGAAATGTTTAAATAACCCTAAAGAAAATCCTTCTTTATTACGATATATAAATAAAGAAAGGATTTTTTAATTTATTTTCCACGGAGGGATATAGTGATGAGAGTTGAATCTGTGAGCAATATTCAAACTACACAGACAACTGGTAATTTCAGCAATGAAATAAAAAACAATGTTCAGAGTGTTCAGGCAGTGAATGATAATGATATACAAAAGCAAAATTATGATTATCGTGAACTAACCCAAAAAAGCAAGTATGAACTTTCTATCGATGAATCCTTATGGATAGAAATGATAGAAAAGGCTAACAAAGCTATTACAGGCGCTACCTGCAGATTCGAATATTCAATACACGAAGGAACTAAGGAGATCATGGTAAAGGTTATTAACAAGGACACCCAAGAGGTTATAAGAGAAATTCCACCAGAAAAGATTCTTGATATGGTAGCAAAGATGTGGGAATTGGTAGGAATTCTAGTGGATGAAAGGAGATAATAGTTGTGGCTAATAATATTTCCAACATGATCAATGCACAACTGAGATTCACAGGCATGGCTTCTGGCTTGGATACGGATTATATTATACAGCAGATGATGAGCGTAGAGAGGTTAAAAGTTGATAGAGTGAAGCAGGACAAGCAGATATTGGAATGGAGAAGGGACGATTACAGATCCATTACAAATTTGCTGAGAGGCTTCAAGGACGAATTTTTCGATATATTAAAACCTGCTACCAATATGAGATCTGCCAGCACATATTATGCATATAAGGTTAAATCCGGTGATGAAAATGTAGTAACAGCCACTTCCAATGGTCAGGTCGCTATGCTGGAGCATACAATTGAAGTTACCAAGTTGGCTGAAAAGGCAAGAATGGAAGCTGAAGCAGGCAAATTTGGCACAGTAGGTTTGAGTCTAAATAGTACAATAGCTGATATTGCAGATAAATATAACTTAAGTTTGACATACGATCCTACATTAGAAAAAAATAAACTATCTTTACAGGTAAATGGTGAAACAATAGAGGTCACTGAAGATAAAAGGTTTAGCGACTTAATTTCGGCAATAAACAACAGTGATGCAGGAGTAAAAATAAGTTATAGCTCTTTCTTGGATCAATTTTTTATGGAATCAAAGGCAACCGGAGCAGAGGCAAAAATTGATGTAACTCAGAGTGCAGAATTTTTCGAGAAGTTAGGCTTTACTACTTCTGAGGTTGTTAATGGACAAGATGCTGAATTTGTTTTAGATGGTAAAACTGCTACACGAAATAGCAACAGATTTAACATTGATGGTGTCACATATACATTGACTGGCACTGGTTCAACAACTATAAAACTTACCCAGGACACAGAGGCTATATTTAATAGAATCAAAAACTTCATAGACAAATACAACGAAATCATAGAAAAAATCAGCGGCAAGGTCAACGAGGAAAGACCAAAAAGCGGTGGTAGATATGGTTCTTATTATCTTCCTTTGACAGATGAACAGAAAGATGCTATGACAGAGGATGAGATAAAAAAATGGGAAGAGAATGCCAAAAAGGGCCTGCTGAGGAATGATGGTCTCTTGAGCAACATAGTTCAGAGAATGAGAAGTGTCATGGGAGATGTTACAGAGGCTGGAGGTCTTTTCTCCATAGGAATATCCACAGGCAATTGGCGAGAGGGTGCCAAGCTCTTTATAGATGAGGACAAGCTAAGGAAAGCCATAGAGGATAACCCTGATAGGGTTATGGAAATATTCGCAAGGCAGTCAGAGATATCTTACAGTCCTGATAATACAAAAGAGCTGAGAGAACAAAGATATAAAGAAAGCGGTGTAATAGAGCGACTCTTTGATATTCTTCAGGACAATATAAGGACTACAAGGGATAAAGATGGAAAGAAAGGATTCCTATTAGAGAAGGCAGGAATCGTAGGCGATATTACAGAGTTTCAAAGCACTTTGGCAGAACAGATAACAGATAAGGAACAACTCATAGAGGACATGACAATTAAGCTTTTTGAAAAAGAAGAATCTCTATATATGAAATTTGCAGCTTTGGAGACAGCTCTAAGTAGGATGAATTCCCAATCTGCATGGTTGGCTCAGAGCTTTGGAGGCAGACAATAAAAATAATGGGAATGGGGGAACATAATAATGGTAACAGCAAATCCATATAAACAATATCAGCAAAATGTTGTTAATACTTCAACACCACAGGAACTTACTCTTATGCTCTATAACGGGCTGATAAAATTCTTAAATCTCGGCATGCAAGCTATTGGGGAAAAAGATCTGCAAGGTGCCCATAATAATATAATAAAAGCTCAGAGGATAATAGAAGAGTTCATGAGCACTCTGGATATGGATTATGATATTTCTAAAAATCTGTATTCTATATATGAGTATATGAATAGACGCTTGATAGATGCGAATATAAGAAAAGATAAGGACATAATAGAAGAAGTATTGGGTTTTGCAAAGGAATTGAGAGATACTTGGTCTCAGGCCATGAAATTGGCCAAAGGTTGTCAAGCGGTAGACAAATAGGGGCATGATATCCATGCCTTATTTTTTTGAGGTGATGAAATGAGCATAGTTGCAAAAGATTTAGTGATGAAACTTCAGAGTCTCCTTGAGGAGAAAAAGGCAGCCATGGAGAGCATACACAGTCTAACTTTAGAACAGAAAGAAGATATTGAAAAAAATCAGGGAGAAAACCTAAACAGCTTTATAGATAAAAAGCAAACAGAAATTGAAAAAATCCAGATAATTGATAAGGATTTTGAAGATACGGTTAGAACGCTGAAAAAAAAGTTAGATATAGAAGTTTTGGATGATATAAATCCTAATATCTATCCTGAATTTAAGAGCATTAAAGAGCTTACAGAACAAATATTAGGCTTGGCAAAAAAAATAATGGAACTAGAGGAACAGAATAAAATCAAGGTACAGGATATATTAAACAGCATAAGAAAAGATATTAAAACAGTGAAGCTTGGACAAAAATCAGTTAAGGCATACGAGAAGTCAAATCTCAATACTGGCGGTATATATATAGATAGTAAAAAATAGTATAAGTACAAATATTTAATAAAATTATATAAAAATCTTGTATATTCTAATAATTAAGTATATAATATAAAAGTAGTATTTCCCAGGTCTGTGGTTGAAAATCGAAGCCAGTCGCAGGCGAAACGATCCACGTAAGCAAAGCAACGCTTTGTGAGCATGGTGCGGCTTAGGAGTAAGTCCGTCCAGGTTTTACCTGAGAGAAGCTGTAGTGAGGGGCATAATTGCTTGAGCGAAACTTCCAGACGGCGAGTGTGGGGGCAAAGACCAGGTCAGCTGGCGAGAATACTATGTAAGGTATATGTGGTTAGGTCAAGAACCTTTTCTGGAAACATAAATCCCAAAAAAAGTTCTGGAGACCATCACTACCTAAAGTATTTAAGAAAAGAGGGATTTTATGTTTCAGGACAAAACATTAGTATGCAAAGATTGCGGTGAGGAGTTCGTATTCACAGCTGGTGAACAGGAATTTTACGCAGAGAAAGGTTTCCAGAACGAGCCTGCAAGATGCAAAGATTGCAGAACTGCCAGAAAAGCAAGCATGAATGGTGGAGCAAGAAGAGAAAGAGTTATGTATGATGCAGTATGTGCAGACTGCGGTAAAGAGACTCAAGTACCTTTCAAACCTACAAATGACAGACCAGTATATTGCAAAGAATGCTTTGATGCTAGAAGATAAATGAAAAAGCCACATTTTGTGGCTTTTCAGACTGAAGACAAAGTATAAAAATATTGGAAGAATCCTTTAAACCCAAAAAGGATTCTTCTTTTTTATGTCGAATATATAAAGTAAAACATTGAT
>NZ_JAWLCK010000149.1:0-5430 GCF_041687175.1 Lutispora sp. | reverse complement strand
CAACAGCAATTGAAATTTAGGTGTCAATTTGTGGTTTATATTCCATAGCTCCCGCTCTGAGGATCCTTGAATAAAGGCAAATGTGGCGGATAATAAGTGAATACTACTAATAGCATACCGAATACAAAAAGCAAAACAAATCCAATTTTATCAAGTTTTCTGCTATAGTTTTTTATCATAATAGTATAGCTTAGTATTCCATATATGACTGCTCCTATTATATATAATAAAATATCAAAAAACAATGAGTGTTTCCCTGTCAATGCAGCATAAAAATAGAAAAATGCTACGATAAAAGTATTCATGCTTATTATACCAACAGCTTTGGCAAAGAAGTAGCTTCCTGTGTGCTCTTTCAAAAAAGGATATTCAATAAGGCAAAAGAATATCATGGACCAATATCCTAATTTGAGGTGTTCCCAAACGCTTTCGTTTACTGCACTGAATGCTCCAACTATAGGTGATTCTCCGGACCATTCATACGTAAAATGCAATAATGAACCAATAATAAGTATCCAAATCACGGAGATGATCTGCCATTTTAACACTTTTTTTCTCCACAAATTCATTATTTACACCTCATTGACCTTATTCACTTTTTACATCCATAGCATATCCTTTCCCCATGATGAGTATTCCCAATTGCCAGATTCATTTAATCATGTGTTATCCTGCAGAGGGATTATTTCAATGAAAGAATCAAACTTTGAAATCCTGTCTCTCCTTCAGGTTTAAAGCTGCAAGTATAAAATGAAAGATCTCTGAATTCAAAATATATAACTGTATGATGCTGATCAGCAATATCTATTAATTCCTTAATTTCTATATTTGATATATATTCCTCATTTGCCAGATTCATTATATCTTTCTCTGTTTCATCTGATAAGAATACATTTTCAAAATCAAGATAAAATAATGGTTTGTCTTCTCTATCAAATATTACTCCAGCCTTTATAGCAGGGCAGAAATAACCTCCTGCAAGCACAGTTTCTTTTGTGACTTCAAAACTGAATGTTATTTCTTTTTCTTTCTCTGTTATTTCACCAAAACCTGCTTTATTGATGCCGTTGCCTAATCTTACCTGAGAGCCTGAATTCAAGCTGTAATATAACTGTTCCACCGAAGTTGTATTTTTTTCAATATCATAATTTATCTTGTGAGGAAAAACTCTAAAAGCATTTATTATATTATTCCCTTCACAATGAAATGAGATAATTCCGTTTTCATAAGTTATATCGGAAATATAATCTGTGGTATCGAGATTTATTGTTCTGCAACTGTTTTCCTGAAAGCCCACAAGAGCGTAATTCAAATTTGTAAGGGGAGAAATCGGTGAAGTCTGGTATGCTGCAAGAAAGTAATTTTCGTTCAGCCTTTCAAGCTTAACTATTTGAATTTCACTATTCTTGTTGACCATGGTTTTTTCATGCAAAGCATTTTTAAAATGCTGGTCCAAAAGGTTTATAGCTTTATTGTAATCCTCAAGCTTATACCATTCATTTATTTCAACAGTTTGTGAATTAACTTCTATGTTTGAAGCTGCTTCTACCTCGCTTTGGGGAACCTGAACTGAGCAGCTGGAAAACAACATGGAGAGTATAACTAACATCAGTATTACTAATTTTCTTTTCATTTCATTCAACTCACTTTTTGATTATTTTTATTTCATCCAGGGGCCAAACTTTGGCTACTGCTTTACCCTCGATTTGCTTGTAATCTATAAAGCCCAGCTGTCTGCTGTCTAAGCTCACCTCTCTATTATCGCCCAAAACGAATACTTTGCCCTCGGGCACCTTTATTGGAAACTCAATTCCTTCCGCATAGGTCCCTCCCTTTACATAGGACTCCTGGATCAATTCACCATTAATATATACCTTGCCACCATCAATTACTATTTCATCACCGGGTATGCCTATAACTCTTTTTATTAAATGATTTCTTGATACTTTTCCTCTAAGAATATTTATTGTATCCTTTACTTCACTCACATAATCAGATACAAATCCCTGACTTTCTTTTTCACTGTCTAAAACTATTACATCCCCTCTTTTAGGCTCAGTAAACCCATAAATGAATTTTAGTTCCAATACTCTTTCGCCTTGAACAAGAGTATTTTCCATGGAATTCATTCTTACTTGAGGGATGGCAAATACATTACTCTTAAGAAACATTGCAATAGCAAATGCCAATAAAACAGACCCCACAAGTTCAAATATTTTTTTCATATCATCACCCCTGAATCTTCTTCCATTTCTAATCATGTATGTTATCTATTTAGACTATGTTTTTCCCCTTTTGGTTACAAATACTTGTCAAGCCATGCTATAGTTTCTTCCATCATTCGTACTGTCTTATAATGATTCAATCTAGGTTCTATAACAAATTTTAATCTTTCAGGCTTGTCTTTATACCCTTCCTTTATCTCATCATAAAAGTATCTCTGTATATCTATAGGTACTGAAGTGTCAGCATCTCCGTGAAGTAAAAGCATTGGTCTGGGATATAAGGTATCCTTCCTTGACAAGGGATCATAACTTATTATTTCCTCCAATTGCTCTTCATCTGCCATACCTTTCCCTTCATAATCCATAGCTTTAAAGGTTATTTCTGCCTTCTGCCAGGCACTGGCTCCATTCATATTAATCAGACATTTGGTTTTAGTATTTGATGCAAATACTCCGCTGGCAATGAACCCTCCCATGGAGCTTCCCATTACAGCAATCCTGCGCATGGATAATCCAAGCTTATCCTCTGCGGCATTTACCAATGCTTCATATTCTTTTACCGTATTTAATATAACCTCCCAGAAATATTTGCGAAGTTCTTGTGCGCCGTATCTTTCTAACTTGCCTCTTTCTCCATGATGGATGGCATCAGGCAAAATTACATTATAGCCATGAAAAGCCAGTATTTTACCCAGAAACAGGTTGTTATCCTTGTTTGATTCCCAACCGTGATAGTAAATTACAGTTGGTGTTTCTTCTGTAACGAATATAGGTTTTACGTATATACACGGTATATTTCCCAATTTGACTCGTGAAATATCCAATAAACCTTTCATCTCATATGTCATCTCCTATAGATTAAATGTATTAACAGGCTTTCTGTAATAATCAAATGCTGTTTCTATTATGAATCCGCTGCTTTTATATAGATTGAAAGCAGGTGTATTTTTGCTCTCTACTTCAATTGTTATATTGTCATGGCCATTTTCCAACAGATATTTTACTATAAGAAGAATCAATTCCCTTCCATATCCTTTGCCTTGAAACTTTGGAAGTATGCCTAAACCATATATTGCAACCTCTTCATATCCAAAGTATCCGCTTCCAATGCCTATAATTTGGTCTTCCAAAACAGTAGCATAGTTTTTTCTGTTTGTTGAGTTGAAGCAGTTTGTTATAAATTCTTCTTCATCTTCGACACTTTCTTCAAAGACCTGGGCACTGACATAGGCCAGCCTTTTTATATCCGATCTATCAGGAAGATAAAATTTGGTTTTGAATTCATTGCTCTTATCAAGGACATTGGTTGTTTTATCAAACTTCATATAGTATTCTGTAAAATCATAATCTACACCTAGACTACTAATGCTTTCTCTGCCGGATAAGGATTGATTTTCACAAACAAACAATACATCCTTTATATCATATTTTTTTAATTCCTCAACTGCCTCTGACAGCAACCTTTTGAAGTATCCTCTTCTTCTATAATCAGGCAATGTATAGGCTGATATTTCAGCCTCTTCCCGGGTAGGTATAAACATAAACAGAAAGCTCACCAATTTATTTTCTTCATAAAGCAAAAACAGGTATTTTATTTCCTGATCAAAATTTACTGATCCGTCAAGATATAAATTGCCTTTAAGCTTATCATGCTCCTTGCAGCGTGAATACACTTCTTTCATTTCCTTTTCCAATGTTGGGTCCAATCTATTCAATGATTTAATATGCATATAAACCTCCTACTTCATCTGCTTTTTTATATAACTAATATTCTCATTTATTAAATCCTCATCTACTATTCCAGAATGACCGCTTATAACAGTTTCAGCTTTTATACTTTTTATATATTCCAGTGATTTTATGTATACTTCTAAGTTTTCGTATTGCAAATATGGCTCAGGATCTTCAATCAAATCTCCAGCAAATAAAACTGAATCTTCTCTATCGAAGCAAATGGCAGAATCAACTGTATGACCTGGAGCATAGATAAACTCAATGCCGTAGTCCTCAAAGTTCAATCTGCTGTCAAAGGTCAAGTTTGGCAACTTCAATTCAAAGGAACCATCATGATATTTCCCCTTGAATCTTTCAAGATCCTTTTCTCCATTTTCAAGAATTCTTCTTCTGCAACTATCATGAGCTATGATGGTTGAATCAGGAAAAGCACAGTTGCCCCAAATGTGATCCCAATCACCATGGGAATTGAATACTATAACTTCTTTATTTCCCAATCCTTCAGCATTTATATAATCTTTGACAACAGCCATAGATTTTGGTCCCACATGGGTGTCACAAAGAAAAAGCTTATCTCCCGTATCTATTATATATACACATGTGTCCTGAGAAAAGAGGGAATCTCCCTCTTGAAATGTAAACAATGTCCCTCTTTTTGATATCTTTTCAATTTTCACTTAACCCCATCTCCTTTTTCTACTTGTTGGCTTTCTTCCAATCCTCAAAAAATATTGCCATGGCATAATCATCATAGTATTGCCCATCTCTAAAAAGTTCATCTTTGAATATCCCTTCCACCTGAAAACCGCACTTTTCATAGCATCTTATGGCTCTTTTATTAAATGAAAAAACATTGAGCTTTATCTTGTTTATATTCATCTGCTCAAATATGAATTTCACTAAAACCTTAACAGCATCTGTTCCGTATCCTCTTCCCCAATAATCCTTATCTCCTATAAATATGCCTATAATTACACTTCTGTTGAGCCAATTTATTTTATTTATTCCGCATCCCCCGATATACTTACCTGTTTCCAAATCTTCGATGGCAAAGTTATATGAATCCTTTAGATCCAATAGACTTTCGAACCACTTTTCTTCCTGCTCCAGAATCATGGGGTATGGAATTTTATTCACCAGCAATCTTTTAAGTTCACTATCATTCATGTATTCACAGGCTAATTTTATATCTTCTCTTTTATAGGCTCTCAGCTTTACCTTTTCTCCATAATACATAATAAAACCACCTTTTTTATCAATTAAAACATAGCCTATTCAATATATTTACGATTATTACTTAATCTCATAGGATCCGCTGGAAAGTTCCTCATACCTGAAGCAATCCACTACATGATCGTTGACCAGACCTGTTGCCTGCATATGAGAGTATATAATCACAGGACCCAGAAATTGAAAGCCTCTCTTTTTCATATCCATACTTATTCTCTCTGACAACTCCGTCTTTGCAGGA
>NZ_JAWLCK010000148.1:0-5680 GCF_041687175.1 Lutispora sp. | reverse complement strand
GTCATTTCGAACTTATAAAAGAACTAGTTGACAGAGGATCCTATTTTTTTGATTACGGCAATTCATTCATGAAAGCAATCTATGATGCAGGAGTAAAAGAGATTGCCAAAAATGGTGTGGATGAAAAAGATGGATTCATATTCCCATCTTATGTAGAAGATATAATGGGGCCAGAACTTTTTGACTACGGTTATGGACCTTTCAGATGGGTATGCCTCAGCGGTAAACATGAAGATTTGATAAAAACAGATCATGCAGCTATGGAATGCATAGATCCAAATAGAAGGGCACAGGATAGAGATAACTGGGTATGGATAAGAGATGCGGAAAAGAACAAGCTGGTAGTTGGAACTCAGGCAAGAATACTCTATCAGGATGCTTGGGGCAGAACAAAGATAGCTCTTAAGTTCAACGAAATGGTGAGAAAAGGTGAAATAGGTCCTGTAATGCTTGGACGTGACCATCATGATGTTAGCGGTACAGATTCTCCTTTCAGAGAGACTTCAAATATAAAGGACGGAAGCAATATAATGGCAGATATGGCTGTTCAATGCTTTGCTGGTAATGCAGCCAGAGGTATGAGTCTTGTTGCTTTGCACAATGGTGGCGGAGTAGGCATTGGAAAGGCTATAAACGGAGGCTTCGGATTGGTATTGGATGGCAGTGAAAGAGTTGACAATATTATAAAGGATGCAATGCTTTGGGACGTAATGGGTGGAGTAGCCAGAAGAGCTTGGGCAAGAAATGAAAATTCCATCACCACATCCATTGAATATAACCAGACTCAAGAAGGTAAGGATCATATAACTCTACCTTTCATACCTAAGGAAGATTTGGTTAAGAATACTGTAAAAGAAGCATTTGAAAAAATGTAGAGGTATAAGACTATGAAAAAGAATGGATTACTGGTTAAAAATGCCCCAGAGCTGGTTACCTGCAGCGGATCTAAACCAAAGCAAGGAAAAGACATGATGGATATACATGTAATAGAAGATGGAGCCGTGGTAATAGAGGAAGGTATTATTAAGGCTGTAGGAAAGACAGAAGAAATACTGGGAAGATTTAATGAAAAAGACTATGATGTAATAGATGCTACAGGAAAGGCTGTGTTACCTGGATTTGTGGATTCTCATACCCACCTTGTATTCGGAGGTTACAGAGCAGAGGAATTCTCATGGAGGCTTAGAGGAGACAGCTACATGGAAATCATGGAGCGTGGTGGAGGGATAGTCAATACAGTTAAAGCTACCAGAGAAGCTACTACGGAAGAGTTATTGGAAGTAGGTCTGAACAGACTGGATTCCATGCTTTCCTTTGGTGTGACTACTGTGGAGGGAAAGAGCGGCTATGGTTTAGACCTGGAAACAGAGATAAAACAGCTTAAGGTTATGGAAGAACTGGATAAGATTCACCCGCTGGACATTGTTAAAACATTTATGGGAGCCCATGCTACACCTGTAGAGTATAAAGGAAGGACAGAGGAATATGTAGATTTTCTAATCAATGAGATTATGCCACAAATTGCAGAGCAAAACTTGGCAGAATTCTCCGATGTTTTCTGCGAAAAGAATGTGTTCTCCATAGAACAAACCAGAAGAATACAGGAAAAAGCAAAGGAACTGGGATTAAAAATTAAGCTTCATGCCGATGAGATAGTACAGTTTGGCGGTGCTGAACTTGCTGCCGAACTTGGCGCTGTATCTGCAGATCATCTGCTTCAGGTATCAGATAAGGGCATAGAAGATATGGCAAAAGCAGGAGTAGTTGCTACACTTCTCCCATGTACCGCTTTCAGCTTGAAAGAGAGCTTTGCTCCCGGCAGGAAGATGATAGATATGGGATGTGCAGTAGCACTTGCAACAGACTTTAATCCTGGCAGCTGTTTTTGCGAATCTATTCCATTGGTATTTGCTTTAGCCACATTGCAGATGGGCATAAGAGTAGAAGAGGCTATTACAGCCCTCACCATAAATGCTGCTGCTGCACTAGATAGAGCCCATGAGATAGGAAGCATTGACCAGGGCAAAAAAGGAGATATATTGATACTTGAGTTCCCATCATATAAGTTCATTCCGTATCATATAGGAGTAAGCACTGTAGATAAGGTAATAAAAAATGGGAAAATAGTTTTTGATAAGAAAAAGGGAGGAAGAATATGCTAGCTGATAAAAACATAAAAGATTTTCTGAAAGAGACTGCATCAAGTGCCCCTGTGCCAGGTGGGGGAAGCGTAGCAGCATTGAGCGCTGGTCTAGCTGCTGCACTGACAGCAATGGTAGCCAACCTGACAATAGGTAAGAAAGGCTACGAAGGTCTTGAAGAAGAAATGGAGACCATTGTAAAGGAAGCCGAGGAATACAAAGAAAGGTTTATAGAATATATCGATAAGGATTCCGAATCCTTTAACAAGGTTATGGCTGCTTTTAAACTTCCAAAGGAGACAGAAGAGGAAAAGGAAGCCAGAAAAAATCAGATTCAGGCAGCATTGAAAAATGCAGCATTAGTTCCTCTTGAGGTAGCAAAGAATGGATTAAAGATAATGAATATAATCGAAACAGTGGTCGTTAAAGGAAACAAGAATGCAGTTACAGACGGAGCAGTAGCTGCTATGATGTCAAGAACAGCAACTCTCTCTGCATTGTATAATGTAAAAATCAATTTAGGTTCAATAAAGGATACCGAATTTGTTGAGAAAACAGGCAAAGAAGTTGCCGATATTGAAGAAAAAATTGTAAAGATAGAAAAAGATATATTGGAAAAGGTAGTCCTTTAATTTAAAGCCCAGATAAAAATCTGGGCTTTAAAAATTTGAAACCATTTCCATTATTTTTCGTCTATATATATTTGATGGGGGTGATCTTATAGAAGCCATAATGAAATTGACTGATGTGAGTAAAATTTACAGAATAGGCACAGAGAAAGTGGTTGCTTTAGATAATATAAGCCTGGAAATTCCAAAGGGAGAAATATGTTGTATACTTGGCACCTCCGGCTCAGGTAAATCTACCTTGTTGAATCTGATGGCAGGTCTTGAGCGGCCGACAAAGGGAAATATCAAGATCAAGGGCAAAAATATAGAGAGAATGAGCGAAAACAGTTTGGCAAGATTTCGCCAAAAGCATGTAGGCTTTGTTTTTCAATCCTATAATCTGCTGCCTGCACTGACTGCCCTGGAGAATGTGAGCCTACCTTTGGTATTCAGGGGAGTAAGTAAGAAAGTCAGAAATCAGAAGGCAAAAAGAATATTGGAACAGGTAGGATTGGGCACTCACATAAAACATAAGCCTAATCAGATGAGCGGTGGACAGCAGCAGAGGGTTGGAATAGCGAGAGCTTTTATAGGAAATCCAGAAATTGTTTTTGCTGATGAGCCTACAGGAAATCTTGACTCAAAGACCACAGTGGAAATAATGAATCTGATTACCAATCTTGCAAGAGAAAATAATCAGACATTGATCATAGTAACCCATGATATAAATATCGCAAAATATGCGGATCGCATAGTATACATTCTGGACGGAAATATAGAGAAGATTGAAAAGACGGTTAAAGTAGAGGGGGAAATAATTTGAAAAGAGGATTAGCAATTATAATGACAATAACTCTGATGATGCAGATGGCATTTTTGGGAGTGGTATTTGGGGATGAAGATATTAAGATTGAATATGATGGGAAAATATATCGAGGAGATACACCAACTAATACAGTAAGAGAAAATGAGGACTTTTCAATTTATATTACAGTAAGTGGTGGAGATGAAACACAAAAAAACTTATATTTATCATTTGAAAATAGCTATTCATTTATCAGAAAATATTATGATGAGGGAGAAGAAAGAGTAATAAGTATTACAAAGGGTAAAAAAGAGAGAATAGATTTATTTTGTTTAGATAGTGATGATTCAGAACTAAATATAGCTGTTATTGATGAAGGTGGAAATGTGTTAACAGCAAAAACTATACGTATACCTATATCCGACACATCCTATACTCCGCCTTCCAGCCGTAACGAGCCTAAGATAGTAGTTGCTGGCGGTACCAAGATGCCTGTTGTTAATGCAGGGGAAGAGGCGAGAATATACATACCATTGGAAAATCTGTCTTCAGCCGCAGCTAAAAATATTCAGGCAACATTGGTATTTGACAGCACAGATAATCCTTTTGAGATGGAAAAGCTCAGTGTTACATATTCTATCGATAGGATTAATGGTAAGAAAATCGAAGATGCTGTATTCACATTGAAGGTTCTGGATAGTGCAGCAGAAAAAATATATCCTATACAGTTGAAATATTATTATAACAGTTTATCTGGCACCAGTTTCGAAGGTTCAGATATAATCAATATAAAAGTTACCAACTCCAAGAAACCTCCTAAGCTCATAGTATCAGCTGTAGGTTATGGAGAGAAGCCATTGATAGCAGGAGAACAGCGGAAGGTATCAGTTGTGTTGAGAAACAACGGAGCATTGGATGCCAAAGATATAAGGGCTGCAATTCAGGGTTTGAGAACCGATGGATTTACATTGTATAACTCTCCCGATGTGAAGCAGCTTCCGGATCTTGCAGGCAATAAGGTAATACAGCTGGATTATGTGCTCATACCTTCACAGAACATGACTACAGGAAATTATGATTTAAGGCTTAAGGTTGACTATAAAGACAGCAAAATGGACAGCTATTCAGATGAATTTACTTTTTTTCTCCCTGTAAAGGGTATTGATACCACTGTATCGGATATAAAGATTGAAAATATAGAAGCCCCCGATGAAGACATCCGTGTGGAAGAGAGCTTTAAGATAGCTTTCGATGTTATAAATTACAGCGATATAGATGCTGATGGAGTAAAAGTGACCCTTGCCACAGACAATGCAATAATATGTAAATCCTTGAATATACAAAGCCTTGGCAAGCTAGCCAAAGAAGAAAGCAAGAGAGTTGAGTTTGAACTCTATGCCACCTCTGAAGCTGTTACCAAGAACTATCCTATTCAGATAAATGTAGAGTTTGAGAATGGAGTAGGAGAAAAGAAGGTAAAGAATACTGTAAGTCAATATGTGGGAGTATTTGTTGACAGAGGAGGTTCAAAGGGAACTCCAAGAATAATTGTGGATAGATATAATGTGGAACCCTCCATAATTAAGGCGGGAGATGTATTCCAGCTTACCATGTCCTTGTTGAATACCAGTTCCTATGCAACTGTAAGCAATATAAAAGTATCCTTAGTCAGTGATGATGGAGTTTTCAGCCCGGTGAACAGCAGCAATACCATATATATTGAAAGCATCGGACCGAAGGAAAATGTTCAGAATGTATTTACCTTAACACCAAAAAGAGACGCAGAACATAAAACCTATGGAATATCCGTAAACATTGATTATGAGGATGATGAAGGCAATCAGTACAGCTCAAAGGATATTATAAGCGTTTCCGTAATACAGCAAGCCAAGCTGGTATTGGGAGATTTGAGCATACCTCATGAAGTGTATATAGGTCAGCCATTTCCTGTTTCCATAGAATTTTATAATATGGGAAAGACCACATTATATAATCTTATGATAAGGACTGAAGGTAACTTTACTGCGCAAAACTCAAATTATTACGTAGGCAATTTTGAGTCTGGCAATACTGACTATTATGATGCAGGCATAACACCTACAGAAGAAGGTCCTTTAAACGGCAGA
>NZ_JAWLCK010000147.1:0-5683 GCF_041687175.1 Lutispora sp. | reverse complement strand
TATCAATAAAAGCCATAGAGTTTTTACAACGGTATGTATTAGTTATTATATAATAATGCTATATTATAATGTAAGCTTCATCATTATATTACTTATCGGAAAGGAGATATGCTATGAAGAACTTGTTAAAAGATAAAATATTAAGAGGAGAAAAGGTAATCGGTACATTCTTTGAACTAGGTAGTAATACTGCAGTAGAATGCTTGGGCATATCTGGGCTGGACTTTTTAGTAATCGATACCGAACATGGACCCTTTGAAACTGAAAGCTCGATGGATTTGATTCGTACAGCAGAGCTGAGAAATATAACTCCCTTTGTTAGAATCAAGGAAATATCCCGCTCCTCAGTACTTAAAAATCTGGATGTGGGAGCAAAGGGTCTCATCGTACCATGTGTTGAAACAATAGAACAGGCGGAAAATCTGGTGGAATGGGCAAAGTATCATCCTATTGGCAAAAGAGGCTTCTTCATGGCCAGATCTGCTGGGTATGGACACGATGATTTTGCCCAGAATGTAGATGAATATTTGAAAACATGCAATAGTGAAACATTGCTGATCCCCCAATGTGAAACCAAGGGATGCCTGGAAAACATTGAATCCATTGTTAAAATTAAAGGAGTAGATGGAATCTTTATAGGACCTTATGACCTTTCAATAGGTATGGGAAAACCAGCACAATTTGATGACCCTGAGTTTATTGGGGCAATAGCTCGTGTACTAAAAGCATGTAAAGATGCAGGTAAATTTTCCTTTATCTATACAGGTAGCAATGCTGCTGCAAAGCAATACTTGAACGATGGATTCGACGGCGTAGCTATCAGTATGGATGTTTCCTTATTGATAAACTCATATAAAGCTCTTATCAAAAATATAAAGGAATAATAGCTAAGTGCAGCAGCATGCTGATTTCATTATCTAGGTATCAAACCTAGTTTCTTTTGCATTTTCCTAAGAGTTTTATTTGCAACATAACTTGCTTTTTCAGCTCCGGCTTTATATATGCTTTCCATATAGGGTTTATCATCTAAAAGCTGCTTCACCTTTTCCTGAACTGGTCGGAGCTCTTCTACAAGGGCATCGGCTACATCGGATTTAAACTGGGAATATCCTATACCTTCATAATTTTTCTCTATTTGTTCAGGTTTTTCACCTGTTATAGTGCTCAATATACTGATAAGATTTGATATACCCGGCTGGTCCTCACTGAATCTCACTACACCAATATCATCAGTTACGGCTCGACTTATTTTCTTTCTGATAACATCAGGAGGATCCATTATCAATATATAAGAATTAGGATTCTCAGCAGACTTAGACATCTTTTTTTCCGGCTCCTGCAAATCCATTATCCTGGCTCCTACATTCCCTATATATGCATCCGGTATTTTGAAAGTTGGACTGTACAAATTGTTAAATCTAATAGCCAGATCCCTTGCCAACTCAATATGCTGCTTCTGGTCACTGCCAACAGGTACCAAATCCGTATTGTAAAGCAATATATCTGCAGCCATCAACACAGGATATGTGAAAAGCCCTGCGCTTACGCTTTCGCCAGCTTTTTGAGACTTATCTTTAAACTGAGTCATCCTGCTCAGCTCGCCCATATAGCAAAAGCAATTTAAAAGCCATGAAGCTTCACTGTGGGCAGTCACATGGGATTGAATAAAAATTGTATTCTTACTTGGATCAAGACCTGATGCCAAGTATATAGCAATATTCTTTAAGGTTCGAGCTCTAAGCTCCGCTGGGTTTTGCCTTACAGTCAAAGCGTGCAAATCAACAACACAATAGTATGAATCAAACTCTTCCTGTAATGCAACCCAGTTTTTTAGAGCCCCCAGATAATTTCCTATGGTCAAATCTCCAGAAGGTTGAATTCCACTGAATATGACCTTTTTTTCATTCTCCATTCATTACACCTCCGTATATATTATGATAATAATTGTAAACAAAAAACCCTATAGATAAATCTATAGGGCGTAATAAACGCGGTACCACCTAATTCAAGAAGCCAGATGCTTCTCCTCGTTACAGATACTCCATCCCAACGGACTTTATATCCTGCTTCTGTAACATGAAGCTCACGTTATTGGCTACTGCTATTTCGCCATAATCCTCAAGGACCCATTCGGCTTAGGCATAACTACTGCAATTCCACCATCTGCAGCTCTCTGTAAATCTGTTTCCAAGCTTACTTGCTTCCCATCATAGGATTTATCATTTTGGTTTGTTATATTATATGATATGATTATCAAGGATTTTTGTCAATATAGTTTTCTTTACAATTATTCTTACAAATATATTTCAATTTTAGCCTAAAAATATACATTATAATCCTGAACTTAATCCTGAGCCAGTATTCTTATATCTATCAATGCCATCTTTTATAGCAAAGGGCAGATATAAAGCCAAAAACATGACCAATACTACTAATTCCATAGAAATTATATACCAAGGCCATGGACCTAAATAATCAAGCAGCGTTATAGCCTCTGGCTTCCTGCATAAAAACAGATAATTGCCGCCTGTAATAATATTTACAGGTATCATAAAGAGAGCAAAAATATTAGTATATATAAAAGCTATAAAAACCGACTTTATGTCAAGTTTGTATGAGTGTGTAGCAGTCATATAAATGACAGATATAACTATAAGACCATGAAGTATGAAATATTTGAAGAAAACATAATGGGGGTAGTTATATCCGCTTAGATCAGGAGTGATAAGTGCTGGTATGGCTCCTCCCAACCCCCAGAAGTAAGCAAGTTTATATATTTTATAACTATTCTTGTATAACATTACCGCACAAATTATAGTGGCAGCTGAGCAAAGATGAAAGGGAAGATTGTATTCTGCTGTCCAAACCCCTGTAAATCCACACCATAGTTGAAAGGATAACTCTGTTATTACAAGGCCTGAAGCAATAAAGTTCCTTGCAAATCTTTCAACCCTGCTCTCCCTCAGCCTTTCAGCATTAAAGTATATTAGAAGATTAATAATTAAAATTACCAAAAGTGAAATTATATGTACTCGTGAAAAAGTATGGAAAGGTTTTCCATTGTAATACACACTAAAAAACTTATCCATTTCTCATTATCCTATAACTCAGAAAACTATTGTCTAAACTTCAGTCATGCTAACTGTACTTTTATCAGTGGATCTGGCTATGCCTTGAAGCTCATCTTTTGACAGAAGAGAAACTTTATAAATGTGATCAGCAATTCTCTCAAAATGATTTATTATATCTAAATAAATTACTCCTGACTCCACATTGCATTTTCCCGCTTCCAGTCTCATTATATGATGATTTGCCAATTCTCTGCATAACTCATCTACCTTATCTTCAAGCTCTGCAGTGGATTTTATCAATTCTATGTTTTTTTCCTTTAATAAAATTATGGTGTTATCATACATCCATATAACCAATTCTTTTAACTGCTTTAGTTCATCAATGGCCGCATCTGAAAAAATAAGATTTCTATTAATTTTCCCTTCTACCAATCTTGCCACATCTGATATATGATCTCCCATTCTCTCAATATTGTTGATACTGGTAATCATAGCATGTACAATTATTGAATCTGGATCCGAGAGAGGTCTTCTTGACAGTTCTACCATATAAACGGTAATATCCTTCTGCAGTTGATTCACAACTTCTTCATCCTTGTTGACCAGATCTATCTTATCTATATCATTGTCAAACAAAGCATCCAGAGCATTGTTAAGCATTGCTTTAGTTAATTCAGCTCCCCTTATGATTTCCGATATTGTTGCTTTAAAAGCAGCTGCAGGTGTATCCATCAAAAGTTTATCCAGATAAATTGATTGGGGTTCGTGATCCAATCCTTTGCCTTTTATGATAGTTTCAAGGAATTTAACATAGTATTTTGTGATAGGAAGAAATACTAAAGCACTGAAAACATTAAATAATGTATGAGAGTTGGCAATCTGAGATCCTATATCACCATTTGGTTGAAAATACAAAGTTGTAGCTTCAATTATGCGAACAAAATAAGGTAAGATCAAAGCTACAATAATTACACCGAATATATTATATAATGTATGTGCCCAGGCTGTCCTTCTAGCATGAATATTACCAGAAAGGCTTGCCAACTGAGCTGTTATACAGGTTCCAATATTGTCTCCCAGCATTATTGCCACTGCTGACGTAAGGTCTAGAAGGCCTGCTTGTCCTAATATCATTACCAATCCTACTGTAGCAGCACTGCTGTGTACCATAGCTGTTGCTATTGCACCTAACAAAATACCTATAAATGGATTAGAAGCGTATGTTTCAAAGAAATATCTAAGAGTTGGACTTTGCTGCATAAAGGGTATCCCCTGGTTAAGTATCTTTAAGCCTAGAAACATCATTCCAAAGCCCATAAGAGCCTCACCGAAATTTTTAACCGTCTTATTTTTTGAAAAATAACCTATTGTAAATCCAATACCCAACACAGGCAAAGCTATTTCAGTTAGTTTGAAATTAAAACTAAAAGCCATTAACTGGGCAGTAATAGTAGTTCCTATATTTGCTCCATAAATTATTCCCACTGCCTGAGGCAGCTTCATAAGACCTGCATTTACAAAACCTACCGTAAGTACTGTTATAGCTGTACTGCTTTGTACCAACGCTGTTAAAAAAGTACCTACAAAAAATGCACTCCAGACCCTGCCAGTCAATATAGAGAGCATTTTCTTCATCATCTCGCCCGAGGCTTTCTCCAAGCCTTCTCCCATCTTGTCTACGCCATACATAAGAAGAGCAGTTCCGCCTATTAGGCCAAAAATTAAATCTCTCATATTCGCCCCCGTAATATAAGTATTTTTTCCCTTTCCATCATGATTCTACCACACCACATTATTAAAAGAAACATATCTTTATTATAAATCAAATAATATTTTTCATCTTAGTCTGTTTTTCGACAACAAAAATAAAAGTAATTTTCATCATCTATTAAGATTTCCCCAAATCCATGCTTTTCACAAAGCTTTATAAGTGTTTCATCTGTTGGTATAGGCTCTTCTTTATCTGAAACATATCCTATTTTTCGTCTGTGCTCTTTAAGTCCATCCCTTGTCCTGGCATGGCAAATTACGAATTTCCCTCCTGCTTTTAGATTATTATATGAATTTTCAAATATAGCATCATAATCATTGAAATGAGGTATGCTATTGAATATAATTATAAAATCAAAATCACAATCAAACATCAATCTTTTCTCATAATCAAGACATCTTACATCTGTTCCCGGGTAAATCCTCAGAAACTCTTCCACCATTTTATCTGTAATATCCACTGCCACATAATTTGATAAACCTTTATCTTTAAGAATAGAAAATAATATACCTGTGCCTGCTGCCACATCCAATACATTATGGCCTTCTCCGATATTAAGCCTTTTGATCATATCAGCTGCAATTTTATAATTCTTTTCCGGTATTTTCTTAGCCCAATCTTTAGCTAATACATTAAAGTTTTCTTCCATCATTCATCCTCCTAATTAGCTCAACAAACTCCTCATTGCTTAATCATTATCAAGGCAATAAATATGTTTGTAATACATATTTTGGGAAAGGCCAAAGCTAAAAGCCTCCGATATAGTACTGCTCTATCAGATAGGTCATTAATATCAGCACTATATAGAGCAGCAAACTTGCTTTGAGATATGGTTTTTTTC